>CAYUUB010000201.1:0-4436 GCA_964447725.1 uncultured Oscillospiraceae bacterium | reverse complement strand
AGCCGATGTAGGTGGAAGCGTCCACCGCGCGCCGTCTCTGCTGCTCTTTTGCGACGACCTTTATCCCCGCCGTCTCACAGAGCTCGGCCAGCTCGGCGAGGGTGTCGTACCCGTCGGACGATTCGATACCCGCAAGCACCGCGCGGTCCGGCTTGATCTCCGCAATATCGTACGTATCGGTCAAAAGGCGCCTGTCCGCCTCCAGTATCGCGTCCAACAGTTCCTTTTGCGGCAGGTGATGCGCGCGCATCGGCCCAAACCAGACCGGCACGCGCTCCTCGTTTTCCATGTCGCCGATAAACGCGGCGTAGACGCTGCTTGCGCGGCCGTCTTTCACGCCGATGGCGCACATCGCGTCCAGCCGGAGCGCGTTGAGCGAACCGAGGTCGACGTCCGAAAGATAGCCGGTTTCGTCCGGATGCGTATGGATGCAGCGCACGCCGCTGAGCCGGTCGATGTTGCGGACCAGGCGCATCTCGTCCATATGGACGGAGTGGTCGTCCCCGACGCGGACGTCTTCGATCGAACCCGCGCGGGATACGTAAACAAGCACTTCTCTGTTGATCAGCGAAGTGAAGCGCACAAGCTGGTCGCAGACTTCGTCGGAAAGGAACTCGTCCGCGGACATCGATAAATCATATAAGCCGAGCATTTCGGTCAGAACGACGTCCCGAATGCCCGACGTATTGCCATGGATTTCTTTTTTCATGTTTCTTTCATCGGTCCTGTTTTATTCATTCGTCCCGCACCGTAAGCATGGGTTTTCGGGCGTTGCGATTTGTTTTCTTTTTTTCACAATTCCCGTTTCTCCCAATCAAACGACGCATATTTTGAACTTTAACCATCATATCATTCAATTTCGGTATTGACAATCAAATATGAATTTGTTATATTGTTAAGCGCTTAACTGTTAAGCGCTTAACTATCTTGTATTCCGGAGGGATTTATATGCTGCTGGACCAGGTCGGAAAACGCATGATTTTTCTGCACATGCTCCGAAGAAAGTACACACACAACCATTGCCTTGACAACACGCTCCAGCCCGGCCAGTACCCCCTGCTGAATTGTTTGGTTTTCAGCCCCGGGATGACGCAGCAGGAGCTTGCTGTGTCAATGCATGTTTCCCCTGCGTCCGTCGCGCAATCCACAAAGCGCCTCCAGAAGGCCGGGCTGATCGAAAAACGCGCCGACCCGGACAACCTCCGCCGCAACCGCCTGCACGTGACCGAATCCGGAATGTCGATCGTCCGCGCTTTCCGGAAGGTCTTTTCCGACGTCGATACGCAAATGCTCAAGGGATTCAGCGACGACGAACTGGAGCTGATCCAAAGCATGCTGGACCGCATGATCGCCAACCTTTCGGAGGACGACGACTCCACATTACCTGGTTTGAGGGGGATATAAAACCGCATGATCAAAAAGATTTCTAAATTTGTCGGCAAGTATAAAATATACGCCATCCTCGCGCCCGTGCTCGTATTGTTCGAGGTGGTGCTGGAAGTGTTTATTCCGCTGCTGATGGGACGCATCGTCGACGTCGGCATTCCCAACAACGACTATACCTATATTTTCAGGACGGGCGGGCTGATGGTCGCCATGGCGGTCGGCGCGCTGCTCTTCGGCGCGCTATGCGCGCGCTATGCGGTCGTCGCGTCCAACGGACTTGCAAAAAACCTGCGCAAGGGGCTGTTTGAAAAGATCGAATCGTTCTCGTTTAAAAACACCGACCGGTTCACGACGCCTTCGCTGATCACCCGGCTGACCAACGACGTCACGAATATTCAAAACGCGTTCATGATGATCATCCGGATGCTTGCGCGCGCGCCGTTTATGCTCATTATGGCGACGCTGATGGCGCTGCGGATCAGTACGCGCCTGTCGCTCGTCATCCTGTGCGCCCTTCCCCTGCTTACGCTGGTCATGCTCGTTCTGACCAAGCTCGCGTTCCCCCGTTTTGAAACGATGCTAAAAAAGTACGACAGCATGAACGCACGCACGCAGGAAAACCTGATCGCCATCCGCGTCGTAAAGGCGTTTGTCCGCGGCGACTACGAGTCGGTCAAGTTCAAGGACGCCGCGGCCGCGCTCAAAACCGCGCAGCGCAAGGCGGAAAAGGTCCTTGTGTTCGCAATGCCCGTCATGCAGCTGACGATGTACGCGTGTATTTTGCTCGTGCTCTGGGTCGGCGGCAACGACATCCTCGGCGGCAGGCTGATGACCGGCGAACTGATGAGCTTCATCAGTTACATCACGCAGATCCTGATGTCGCTGATGATGATCATGATGGTGTTCGTCAACCTTGTCCTTTCCAGCGCTTCCGCCAAGCGCATCATCGAAGTGCTGGACGAAGTGCCCGCCATCAACGACAGCGAAGCGACCGACGCGCTCACGGTCAAAGACGGCAGTATCGAATTCAGGGACGTTTGCTTCAGCTATGCCGACGACCCGGAAAATCTCGCGCTCTCGCACATCGACCTTGCCATCCGTTCCGGCGAAACCATCGGCATCATCGGCGGTTCCGGTTCGGCAAAATCTACGCTCGTGCAACTGATCCCCCGCCTTTACGACGTACTCTCCGGCGAAATCACTGTGGGCGGGCGGAACATTAAGAGCTACATGATCGAAACCCTGCGCGAAAGCATCGGCATGGTTCTGCAAAAGAACGTGCTGTTTTCCGGAACAATCAAGGAAAACCTGCGCTGGGGCAATCCGGACGCAACCGACGCGCAGATCGTTGCGGCATGCTCCGCCGCGCAGGCGGACGGTTTCATCCGCTCCTTCCCGGACGGATACGATACGGAGCTCGGCCAGGGCGGCGTGAATGTCTCCGGCGGGCAAAAGCAGCGCCTCTGCATCGCCCGCGCGCTGGTAAAAAACCCGAAGATCCTGATTCTGGACGACTCGACCTCCGCGGTCGACACCGCGACCGACGCGGCAATCCGCAAAGCGTTCGCCGAACAGCACGGCGGCACGACGACGATCATCATCGCCCAGCGCATCGCGTCCGTCATGGACGCCGACCGCATCGTCGTATTGAACGACGGGAAGATCGACGGTGTCGGAACGCACGAGGAATTGCTTAAATCCAACGAAATCTACCGCGAAGTCTTCACTTCGCAGCAAAAGGGGGTGGCGTAACATGCCCGGACCAATGGGAGGCCCGCACGGACGCGGCGCAACGCAAAAACCGAAGAACGTCGGTAAAACGTTCGGCAGACTGCTGGGCTATTTGAAGCGCTATCCGATTCAGCTTGTCGTCATCATCTTCGGCCTGCTTGCGTCGGCCGGAGCCGGCGTCGCAGGAACCTACATGCTCAAGCCGATCATCAACAACATCAGCGACATGCTCCAGGGGCAGTCGACGGACCTGACGCAGTTTATCACGTATCTTGCGGTCCTCGGAGCCGTCTATCTCATCGGCGCCCTGCTGAACTATATCGCAAACCGGCTGATCGTCAACGTGTCCACCGCGACGCTGGAAGCCGTTCGCATCGACATGTTCACAAAGCTGGAGAAACTGCCGCTGAAGTATTTCGATTCCCAGACGCACGGCGAAATCATGAGCCGCTTCTCCAACGATACGGACGCGCTGCGCGACATGCTCCGGCAGGGTCTGCCGATGCTCCTGACAAGCACCATCACCGTCGTGGGCGTGCTGGTCATGATGTTTGTCCTCTCACCGCTTCTGACGATCCTTGTGCTGGTCGTGTTCGTGCTGATGCTGCTCATCGTCAAGGGGCTCGGCGGTAAATCCGCGTTTTATTTCAGCAAGCGCCAGAAATCGCTTGCAACGGTCAACGGCTATATCGAAGAAATGATCGAAGGCCAGCGCGAAGTCAAAGTCTTCTGCCGCGAGGACCACGTGTCGGAGGAGTTTGAGAAAAAGAACGAGGACCTGCGGGAGTCTTCGACCGCCGCAATGACCTACGCCATGATCCTCATGCCGATCATGGGCAATCTCAGCTATGCGCTCTATGCCGCGGCGGCCGCCGCCGGAGCGGCGCTCGCCATCATCGGCCGCGCGGACATCGGTACGCTTGCCGCTTTCCTGCAGTATACGCGTTCGTTCAGCCAGCCGCTGACGCAGGCTTCGCAGTTGTTCAACGGCTTCATCAGCGCGCTGGCCGGCGCAGAACGCATCTTTGCGCTCATCGACACCGAGCCGGAAGTCGACGAAGGGAACGTAACGCTCGTCAACGTTGAAAAGGATGAAAACGGCGCGTTCACGGAGGTCGACTGCTGCACGAACCATTGGGCATGGAAACGCCCGGTTGAAAACGGCTTCGAGTATGTGGAGCTGCACGGCGACGTCCGCTTTGAAAACGTTACCTTCAGTTACGACGGGAAGGTCGACGTGCTGAAAAACGTCAATCTGTTCGCCAAGCCCGGCCAGAAGATCGCGTTCGTCGGTTCGACCGGCGCGGGCAAGACGACCG
>CAYUUB010000200.1:0-4452 GCA_964447725.1 uncultured Oscillospiraceae bacterium | reverse complement strand
GGCCGGTATGGCATATAATTTTTACAGCACTTCGAATCCGCAATTCAATCTAAGGAGGCTTTGCCATATGAAAATGTTTAGAACCTGCATTATCGGCGTCGGTTTTATCGGCGCGGCACACATTGAAGCGCTCCGTCGCCTGGGCAACGTGGAGATCGTCGCCATTTCGGACGTCCCCAACGCACAGGCGAAGGCGGACGCATTTTTCATTCCCAAGGGATACGACGATTACAAAGAGATGCTGGACGTCGAGAAACCGGACGTCGTGCATATTTGCACGCCGAACGCGTTCCATTACGAAATGGCGATGTACGCCATGGAGCGCGGCGTCTCCGTGATCTGCGAAAAGCCGCTGACCAAAACGCTCGACGAGGCGAAAAAGCTCGCGGACTACGCAAAGAAGCACAACATCGTTACCGGCGTCAACTTCAACTGCCGCTGGTACCCGCAGATGATGCAGGCAAAAGCCATGATAGCAAGCGGCGACGTCGGCGATATCTACACCATCCACGGTTCCTACCTGCAGGACTGGCTCTATTACGATACCGACTACAGCTGGCGGCTCGAACCCGAAGTCAGCGGGGAAAGCCGCGCGTTCGCGGACATCGGCTCGCACTGGATCGACATGGTCGAATCGTCCACGGGACTCCGCGTCGTGGAGTTGCTTGCGGACTTCGAGACTTTCCACAAGATCCGCAAAAAGCCGCTCAAGCCCGTCGAAACTTATTCCGGCATGGCGCTTCGCCCGGAAGATTACGAGGAAAAGCCGATCCACACGGAAGACTACTGCACAGTCCTGTTCCACTTCAGCAACGGCGCGCGCGGCAACTGCACCATCAGCCAGGTCTTTGCCGGAAGGAAGAACCAGATGACGCTCGATATCGGCGGCAGCAAATGCGCCCTGCACTGGGACAGCGAGGACTCCAACGAACTCTGGATCGGCCATCGCGAAACCTTCAACCAGAAAGCGGCGAAAGACCCGTCCATCCTCAGCCCGCTGGCGCGCGCTTCCATCAGCTATCCCGGCGGACACGTCGAGGGTTTCCCCGATACGTTCAAACAGAATTTCAAGTCTATCTACGCCGCAATTGAAAAAGGCGACACCGGCAAGCGTATATCCGCAAGCTTCGAAGACGGCCTGCGCGAGATGGAGCTCTGCGAAGCCGTGGTCAAGAGCGCGAAAAAAGGCCGTTGGATAAAAGTCAGCGAGTAAAGGAGCGGTTATGTTCAAAATTGGGACCCTTGCCGACTGGTTCGGCGTCGGGCTGATCGAAGGCATCCGCGAATCCGAGCGGTGCGGCGCGACGGGCGTGCAGATCTACGCCGCGGGCGACCTGGACCCGCGCACGGTTTCGAGCGCGCAGGTGAAGCAGGTCCGGGACACCGCGCGCGCTTGCCGCCAGACGGTCACCGCGCTCTGCGGCGAGCTCGGCGGATACGGCCTTGAAAAAGCGGACGACAATCCGGAAAAGCTGAACTACCTCAAAAAAGTGATCGATCTCGGCCTGGAGCTCGACTGCCGCGTGGTCACGACGCATATCGGCGTTGTGCCCGCGGACAAAAGCGTCCCGCGATATGAAATCATGCGGCAGGCCTGCATGGAGATCGGCACATACGCCGCGGAACGCGGCAGCGCGGTCGCCGTCGAGACCGGGCCGGAAGCCATCGACACACTGTCCGCGTTTGTCGACGACTGCGGACCGGGGATCGCCATCAACTACGACCCGGCCAACATCGTCATGGTCACGGGCGTCGATCATGTGGAGGGCGTCCGCATCGCGGGCAAACGCATCGTGCACACGCACGCCAAGGACGGCAAGAACCTCGTTCCCGTCAACGCGGAGGAATTCTACCACGGTTTCGCCGAGGGCGGGCTCGAATGGATGCAGTCCCAGGGAGCGCTCGTCGAAACGCCGCTCGGCGAGGGCGACGTGCGCTGGGCGGAATACCTGAGCGCGCTCAGGGACGTCGGCTACGACGGATATCTGACCATCGAACGCGAAGTGAAGAACGGCGCGGAGGACATCCGTATGGCCGTCCGCTTTTTAACCGATGCGATCGCGAAACTATAACAATTTTTATTAGGAGGTTTAACGTTATGATGAAACTTGGGCTCGTCTCCGCAATCCTTCCCGACGACAGCTTCGAGCAGCTCATCGACTATGCCGCATCCGTCGGCTTTACCTGTATTGAAGTCTGTTGCTGGCCGAAGGGTAAGGCCGTCCGCCGGTACGCGGGCATTACGCATATCGACCTGAACGAAAGCGACGACAAGAAATTGCTTTATTACCGCGACTACGCGGAAAACAAGGGCGTAAAAATTTCGTCGCTCGGCTATTATCCAAACCCGCTCGACCCGGACGAGGAAGCGGCAAAGGTTGCGATAAGCCATCTTTACAAGCTGATCGACGCTTCCGCGCTCATGGGCGTGAATATGGTCACCACCTTCATCGGCAAGGACAAGACGAAAACGGTCGAGGAAAACCTCGACAAGTTCGAAACGGTCTGGAAACCGATTGTGGCCTACGCCGAAAAGAAAGGCGTCCGCATCGGCATTGAAAACTGCCCGATGCTTTACACCGTAAACGAATGGCCCGGCGGAAACAACCTCGCCAGCACGCCGGTCATCTGGCGTGAAATGTTCAAGCGGATTCCGTCGGATTCCCTCGGCCTGAACTACGATCCCTCGCATCCGTATCTCATCGGCGCGGACTACATCAAACCCGTCTATGAATTCAAGGACAAGATTTTCCACGTCCACTTCAAGGACATCAAGATCGACACGGACAAGGTGAACGATTATGGCATGTTCTCGTATCCGGCGCTGTGGCACTCGCCCAAGCTGCCGGGGCTCGGCGGCGTTGATTTCGGCGCGTTCGTCTCCGCGCTCAACGATATCCGTTACGACGGCTACGCCTGCATCGAAGTCGAGGACAGGGCATTCGAAAGTTCGCCCGCGGACGTCAAGCGCGGGATCGAGCAGGCCTACCGCTTTATGAAGCAGTACATGTAGCCCGGAGATCGTCCCGCACGGTCAAAACGTTACGTTCGCAGCGTCGGCGACCGATTCCGGCGTTTCCGGTCGCCGGAACGGCCGACGCCGCCCAACGACATGCATTCAACACCAGAACGAGGTAATCAGAAAATGGAGCAGCTTTCCCACCGAGAGCGCGTGTTGCTCGCGCTCAGCCATCAGGATACCGACCGCGTCCCGATGGACCTCTGCGGCAGCACCTGCAATATGGTCGACCCGCTGTATTTCAAAGTAAAGGACATGCTCGGCATCAAGGGCGACATCCCGCCTTACCGGACCGGGCGCACGTCCAGCTATTATGACGAGCGGATTCTGGACGTCTTCGACACGGATTTTCGCCATATCGCCATCAAAAGCCCGAAGGGATATCAGATCAAGATCGCGCCGGACGGTACCTATATCGACGAGTGGGGCGTAAAGCTCCGCCTGTACGCAGGCGAGGTGCAGTGCCTCGAATCTCCGCTGGAAGACGCCGAGGACGCCGACGACATCCTCGCGCATACGCAGTGGCCGGACACCACGGACCGCAGCCGCGTCGAAGGGCTGAAAGAGCGGGTGCAGTACCTGCGCAAGCACACCGATTTCGCCGTTTCGGCAAAATTCGTGACGTCGCTCGGCTTTCTGGAGCACGGCGGCTATCTTCGCGGCTTCCAGAACTTTCTCTGCGACCTCGTCGCCGACGAGGACATGGCCAACGCCATCTGCGACCGTATCATGCAGGTCAAGATCGACCTCTATGCCATGATGCTTGAAGAAATCGACGGAGACGTCGACGTCGTCGAGCTCAGCGAGGATTTCGGCACTCAGAACGGGCTGCTGATCTCGCCCGAAACTTTCCGGAAATACATGCAGCCGCGTTATAAAAAGATCATTGCCTGCATCCGCGAGCGCGCGCCGAAGGCAAAAATCTTTTTCCACACCTGCGGCGCGGTGTTCGACCTGATTCCCGATCTTATCGACACCGGGATCGATATCCTCAATCCCCTCCAGCCGCTGGCTGCCGGCATGGATTCCCGGCACATCAAGGATACGTTCGGCGACCGGCTCTGCTTCCATGGGGCGATCGACCTGCAAAAGGCCATGCCCGGCACGATCGACGACGTGCGGCGCGAGGTCGAGACCCGCGTGGACGCGCTGTTCCGCGACGGCGGGTATATCCTCGCCCCGGCGAACCATCTCCAGGACGACACGCCGCCGGAAAACGTGCAGGAGCTCTTCCGTTATGCAAAGGAATACAGTTCCCAAAAACACTAAACGTATGAGCAAACAAAAAAGAGCCGTGCGGCTCTTTTTATTTGGCCGTCAAAAACTGCTTTTTTGACGGGAAAACCGCGTTTCGCCTCTCGTCCTCCGGACTCCCGGACGGCGAAACGCACAGAGAACCCGCCCCAACGGGGCGATCCGTCGCATCGGCAAAG
>CAYUUB010000199.1:0-4469 GCA_964447725.1 uncultured Oscillospiraceae bacterium | reverse complement strand
TGCAAAACTGCCGGGACGACTGGCAGGAATGCGTAACGCGATTTCTCTTCGGATACAAAGAGGCAAAGCGCGCGGGCGACGAGATCGGATTCGATGTCGCTTTCGGCGCGGAACTCCGCTTTCCCGAGAATGACAGCGACTATCTGCTTTATGGCATCGACGAGGCGTTCCTGCGTGCAAATCCGTATCTCTACCGAACGGACCATGCCTCGTTCTTTCAGAAATTCGGCGATCAGATCCTGATCGTGCATGCGCACCCGTACCGGGACTGCGACGAAGTGTATTATGACAGCGTGCATGGACTCGAAATTGTCAACTGCAATCCCCGCCAGAAGAATCGCAATGAACTCACGCTGCAGCTGGCAAAAGAAAATCCACGGCTCTACCGCCTTTGCGGTTCAGACGCGCACCGCCCCGGGGACGAGGCGCAGGCGGCCGTATACTTCGAGGGGGAAATTCACGATTCGTTCGACGTTATGCGCGCGGTCAGGAGCGGGCGATACCGCCTCTGGTGCCCTGAATTTGAATCCATTATTAAAGAAAGCGCAATGGGCCTATGAAATACGATACCCTGATTATCGGGCAAGTCTGCCTGGACAAAAATACGGATTGGGATGGAACCGTCTCCAGGATGTACGGTGGCGCCGCGCTGTTTTCGGGTTATGCGTCCGCCGCAATGGGCAATCGTTCGGCGGTGCTCGTAAAAAGGAACCGTGACTCTGTCGATCTCGACGAAGCATATGGTCGCTGCAAACCGATTTCGATACTGTCGTTGGATTCGAAAGACAGCACGCGCATGGAAAACGTGTACTTTACTGCGGACCGTGAACGGCGGGACTGCCGCTGCACAACGTGCATCGATCCCTACAGCCCGGAAGAACTGGCCGGACTCGACGCCGCAGTCTGCCATATCGCGGGGCTTGTATGCGGCGATATCGGTCCGGACGTGATCAGAGCCGCGGCGCACATCGGCGATCTTGCGCTGGACGTGCAGTGCCAACTGCGCTGCGTTGAGCCGGACGGCCACATGCTCCTGCGCGACTGGGCTGAAAAACGCGAATTGCTACCGCTCGTCACGTTCCTGAAAACGGACGCGGCGGAAGCCGAGGCCATGACCGGAACAGCCGACCGCGCCGAAGCCGCGCGTCTGCTCCACGACTGGGGCGCAAAGGAAGTCCTGATTACGCATAACAGCGAAGTGCTCGTGTACGACGGCGAGCGGATCTATACGTCTCCGCTGAAGCCGCGCGGCCTCTCCGGCCGTACCGGACGCGGGGACACCACCTTCGCTTGCTATCTTGGAGAACGTCTGCACGCGGGAATTCCGGACGCGCTCAGCCGTTCGGCCGCTCTCGTTTCGCTGAAGATGGAAACGCCGGGTCCGTTTCTCGGCACGCGCGAGGACATGCTTGCCTATCAACGGGAATTTTACAGATAAGAAGTGCCCATGCGTTTGCGGGTGATTGCGCAAGGCATTTCGTATTTTGGATCAGCCGCGTTGATCGGCGGCTTTTTCTTGACGTTGCTATGCAAACGTTTGCATAGCGGTTGTAACGGATCTGTACGTCCGAGTTGACTGTACAGCATATGGATATTGAACAGGAAGGGATGTGAAGACATGATAAAAGCCGTCATGTTTGACATGGGTGGAACACTGGAGGATCTGTACTTCGACGACTCCAACATCAAGCGCACGGCGCACGAGCTTTACGCCATTCTTCAGCGGCGCGGCATCGACGTAGCTTACGACGAAACCGAGCTTTGGGATTTGGTGTATCCGGAGATACTGCGTTACAAAGACGAGGCGGAAATAACCTTGATAGAGCTCAAGCCAGAGCAGATCTGGGCGGATTACGGCTTTTGCAAGGTTCCGGTCGATCGCGAAAAGCTGATTGCGGCCAGCGAAGAGATTGCGCATATGTGGGAGGTTACGTATTTTGACCGTTCGCTGCGCAAAAACGCGGCGAAAATGCTTGCCGGGCTCAAGGAACTCGGTCTGTACGTCGCCGCGGTCAGTAACACCGCGAGCTTGTTTCAGGTGTTCGACACGCTCGAACAGTATGGCGTTCGTCAGTATTTTGACGATATTACGCTTTCCAGCATTGTCGGCTACCGCAAACCGCATCCGAACATCTTCCAGATCGCGCTGTGTCAGGGACGGCTGAGGCCGGAGGAATGCGCTTTTGTCGGAGACACGATCTCGCGCGACGTAATCGGCTCGCGCAAAATGGGCTACGGGCGTGTTTTCAAGATCAACTCGATGCTTACGCCGGTTAAGGACAGCGGCGACTATCACGGCTTTGCGCCGGACTATGAAGTGAACGATATTTTCGATGTCTATCGTATTCTCAAAGAAGATCGGAAGTAAACGGATTCCGCGCGCAAACCATTAATAGCCACTCCCAAGTACATTACTTTCTGCAACTTCCAAATGACGGCCGGTCGGCCGGATTCCCCACGTCGCTAAGCGACTGTTTGATTAAAAACGTACCATAACAGCAAAAATTGCAACTGTTATACTGTAAGTAAGGTTGCAACGCAAATGCTTATAAAAAAGGTGCTTCGATTTGCGCCGGAGGCCGCATGCCCTCCAGGGCGGTATTTCGGGCATGTCGCCATCGGCTGGGGAATCTGCCTGCTCTGGCAAAAAATCAGAATCCGCGCCTTCATATGCGTGGCAATTTCGCGCCTGATATTATATATTATGAGATCCTGTATCGTTTTCGTTTTACCCGGACTGATATGGAGGCGGAGTAATTGAAGGCTGGCAGCAGAGACCTCACGCAAGGAAACATCGTCCGGCAAATACTGGCCGTCGCTTTTCCTATCCTGTTTGCGCAGGTTCTTCAGAGCCTGTATCACAGCGTCGACAGCATAGTCGTCGGGAATTTTGTGGGTACGACCGCGCTTGCGGCTGTAACCGCGTGCGGCGATATCGCGCGTTTGCTGGTCGGCTTTTTTACCGGGCTGTCCGTGGGTTCCGGTGTGTTGTTCTCGCAGCATTTTGGAGCGAAGGATTATAAAAAGCTCCACGACGCGATTCATACCGCCATGCTGTTTTCCGTTGTCCTCGGCGCGGCGATGGCCGTTGCCAGCATAATGCTCACGCCGCTTTTACTTAATTTGGTTGCATGCCCGCAGGATGTGTATCCGGAAGCTTTGCAATACCTGAGGATTTATCTGATCGGCGTTTTTTTCACGTCCATATACAATGTTGCCTCCGGCGTGCTCCGTGCTGTAGGCGATTCAAAGAACCCGCTATATTATCTGGCCGCTGCGTGCGGCTTAAATATTGCGTTGGATTTGCTGCTGGTAACGGTTTTTCACATGGGGGTCCGGGGTGTTGCGGTTGCAACGGTCGTTTCGCAATGCCTGGCTGTTTTTCTGGTTTTTCGCAATATGCTGACCACGAGAGACGTTTACAGGGTTTCGCCAAAGCAGCTCAGGCTCGACAAAGCCATATTGAAGAAGGTTCTGAAACTCGGGCTGCCCGCCGCGATACAGAGCAGCATAATAACGCTTTCAAATCTATTTATACAAAGATACATAAACAGCTTCGGCGCGTCGGCGATGGCGGGCATTGGCGCGGCGAAAAAAATCGATAAATACGTCGGCGTGGTTTCCAGCGCAGTCGGTCTGGCAACCGCTATATTTGTGGCCCAGAATATCGGCGCGCGGAAGTACGACCGGGTCAGAAAAGGCATTTTTTCCACCATAGCAATCGGCTTTACTGGCATTGCGATGATTGGCATTCCGACATACGTTTTCGCCCCGTTTCTGATCAGGGTGTTTACTGCGGATGCGGAAGCGATTCAATTTGGAGTTGCGATGATCAAAACGATCGTGCCGCTTTATTTCACGCAGGCGCTGCACCGGATATTCAGCAACACGGTGCGCGGCTACGGGCGCTCGGGCCTGGCCATGGCAACCACCGCCACCGGTATGATCCTTTGCCGCCAGGCATATCTGGTGACGGCGATGCACCTCGATTACAACGTTCATAACATCTATATTTCGTATCCGGCGGGATGGATCTGTTCGGCCGTATTGTCCATTGCCGTTTATTTGCTGATCGTACGCAAAACCAACGGCCCGACGGACGACGGCACCGCCCGGAGCACCCGGAAGCGCGGGTCCGGCGACGCCGGTTCGTAATGTTTCCGCAAGGCCGCGGCAATTGCAGTTCCAGTCGGCCGGCCGGCTTTCCGAGGTGAAAATTCGTGCGATCGATCAGCTTGAACGTGTGCGAAAAGCAAGCGGGGTCGTTCCGGTCAGGTTTCGAAAAACCTTCTGGAAATGGCTTTGCGACGAGTAGCCCAGATATTCGCTGATGGCTCCGAGTGGCATGTCGGTTGTGGAAAGCAGCCGCCTCGCCTCTGTGATCTTTCGTTCGGTAAAATACGAAATCAGCGTTTTGCCGGTTTCCTTTTTGAAGATTGCGCACAGATGCGTCCGGCTGATACCGACCG
>CAYUUB010000198.1:0-4470 GCA_964447725.1 uncultured Oscillospiraceae bacterium | reverse complement strand
AATGATACAGCGCCGCCTGCGCCGCCCAGCAGATATAGAGCGTGGAATACACGTTGTGGTCCGCCCAGTCCATCAGCCGCACCAGTTCGTCCCAGTACTGCACGTCTTTAAAATCGTAATTCTCAACGGGCGCGCCCGTGACGACGAGTCCGTCGAAATGCTCGTCCTTCACCTCGTCGAACGTTCGGTAAAACGAATTCAGATAGGCCGGCGGCGTATTCTGGCTCTGATACGTTCCGGTGCGAAGCAGCGTGACCTCCACCTGCAGCGGCGTGTTGGCCAGCATGCGCAAAAGCTGCGTCTCGGTCGTCTGTTTGGTCGGCATGAGGTTCATGATGGCGATATGCAGCGGGCGGATGTCCTGCGTCATTGCACGCTGCTGCGTCATAACGAAGATGTTTTCCTGCGCGAGCGCCTCGCCGGCGGGCAGTCCGTCTGGTATTTTAATAGGCATATAAAAAAACCTGCTCTTTCCGTTTCACAATTTTCGGCGCGGCAAGCGCGCCTGCTTTTGCGCCGGCGATCCGAAGGTTTATCGTCTGGGGGAAATCTATCAAACCGTTTGGGATGCTTCCAGCGCCTGCTCCAAGTCGGCAATCAGGTCTTCCTTGTCCTCGATGCCGATCGAGAGCCGGATCATGTCGGGCGAAATGCCGCACTTCTCCAGGTCTTCCGCGGAAAGCGGCGAATGCGTCGTGCTGGCCGGGTGGACGACGAGCGAACGCACGTCGCCGACGTTTGCCACCAGGGAAAAGAGCCTGAGCGCATTGATAAACCGCCGTCCGGCCTCCAGCCCGCCTTTGATGCGGAAAGTAAAGATGCCGCCAACGCCCTTCGGCATATATTGTTTCGCACGCTCGAAATACGGGCTTTCCGGCAGGCGGGCATAGTTGACCTGCTCCACGGCAGGACTTTTTGCAAGGAACTTCGCCACCGCGTCCGCATTTTCGACGTGCTTGCGCATTCGCAGAGACAGCGTTTGCATGCCGAGAAGCGTCAGGTATGCGTTAAACGGGGACATGCAGAACCCCGTGTCGTGTAAAAAGTAATCCCGCAGGCGCGCGGAAAACGCGTCCTTTCCAAGATCGGCATAGACGCGGCCGTGGTGTGCTGCGTCGGGCGTGTTGAACTGCACAAACCTCGGCGACCCGGCGACGCTGAACGTGCCGAGATCGGTCACGCTTCCGCCGATGCTGGTGCCGTTTCCGCTGATGTATTTCGTTGTGGAATGCAGCGTGTAGTCTACGCCGTTCGCCGCCGCGTCGAAGAGGTACGGCGTGGCGAACGTATTGTCGCAAACGACGGGAACGCCCGCTTCATGCGCGGTTTCGGCAATCGAGCGGATATCGGGGATGCTCGCCAGCGGGTTGGCGACGGACTCAAAGTAAACCAAGCGCGTTTTGTCGCCGATCGCTTCCGAAAGCCCGATCAGGTCCTCCGGATCGATTTTTCGGGCCGCAACGCCGTAGCGATGCTCCATCTCGTCGAAAAACAGCGCATAGCTGCCGCCATAGATCGAAGAAAGCGAAACGATCTCGTCGCCCGGCTCGCAGAGGTTGAGCACGAGCGAAAGCAGCGCCGCCATGCCGGAAGCAAAGCAGACCGTGGCGCGTCCGTTTTCAACCGCGCAGATACGTTCTTCCAATATTGAAACCGTTGGATTTGCAATGCGGGTATAGATGCTGCCGGGCGCTTCGCCGGTAAACTGCATCGCCGCATCCTCCGCGCTGTCAAACAAATATGCGCTCGTCTGGTACAGCGGGACCGCGTGCGCGCCGGTCGCCTGGTCTCCGCGCCAGCCGGCGTGCAATTGCAGCGTATCGAATCCAAAGTTTTTTTGCATAGTCATCGCCTCGTTTGGTCGGCTTTACGCCGATTACCTATTATATCAATGGATATTTGCTCTATCCTATCAAATATAGCCTTCCGGCGCAACCGGTAATATATGAAATTTTCCCGTTTCCATGCGCTTTCAGCGAAAAAGAAAAACGATTCTCTCGCCCACGTCTTCTTCCGGCCGTCCGGCGGTTGTTGCAATTCGCCAAAATGTTACACAATTGTACAACGTTGTTTGCAATAAATCCATAAACGACGTTGACAGCATGCGGGAACAAGAGTAAGATACAGGCGTATTAGTACAAATAATACACTATTTGCTGTATTCTGGAGGAACGATGGAACAGACTACGCTGATTGACGTTCGCAACGTAAAGAAGACCTACCGTGTCGGCACCGTCGGCGTACACGCGCTGCGCGGTGTCGATTTAAAAATCGATGCGGGCGATATCTGCTCGGTCATCGGGCGGAGCGGTTCCGGCAAAAGCACGCTGCTCAACGTGCTCGCAGGGCTGGAAAAGGTTACGTCGGGCGAAATCGTCATCTCCGGCAAGCATCTCGAGCGCATGACCCAGGGCGAGCTGATCCTCTTTCGCCAGAAGCATATCGGGTTCATCTTCCAGTCGTTCAACCTCATGCCGTACTATACGGCGCTGGAAAACGTCGCGCTGCCGCTGTCGTTTCGCGGCGTGTCGCGCGCTGCGCGCATGAAGCGCGCGGCAAAAATGCTCAAGCTCGTCGGCCTGGAAACCCATATGAAGCATAAGCCGGGCGAACTTTCCGGCGGCCAGCAGCAGCGCGTCGGCATTGCGCGCGCATTGGTGACCAATCCCGAGATCGTTTTTGCGGACGAACCGACCGGAAACCTCGACTCCGGCACGTCCGACGAAGTGATGCACGTTATCATCGACCTGCTCCGCGAGCAACACAAAACGCTGGTCATGGTTACGCACGACCAGCACATTGCCGGCTTCGGCGACAAGATCATCAGCCTGCTCGACGGGCAGATTATCGATATCCAAACCAATTTGCAACATCCGGAAAAAACAAAGAACGAACCGGACGTTCAGGAAACCGAGGTAAAAGAAAATGCGTAAAAACAGTAGGGTCCGTTTTGCGGCGCTCGCGCTTGCCTTCGCGCTGGCCGTCGTCATGCTGCCTGTCGCGACGCTTGCCGGCGACGGAAACATCATCGCGTTCGACGGCACGGGGATCGTGGACACCGCCGAGGGCGATTATCTCGCAATCGCGGCGGGCCATCCCGGGGACACCATCTCCATCTATGTGCCGGTCAAGAACGCCGGCGGGAGCACCGCGACGGACATGACCTGCGAAATCCCCGTATCCGGCAATCCCGATGAATTTCCGTTCGTCAACGAAAGCGAAACGGACACCAGCTTTACGGCAAAAGCGTACCAAAAGGTCGATTCGACGACCAGCGCGCTCAAAAAATGGGGCGGCGACGAACTGCTTGCCGACGAACACGCATATTTCAAGCTGGACATCACGATCCTCTCCAGCGCAACGTCCGGATATAAGACACTGACGTTCAACGTCAATTACACTTACGGCGGCGCATCCTGCACCGACACGGTGGAGGTCACGCTCTATGTGCGCCCGGTCGAAGTCTCGGCCGGCTCCAGCGGGTCGAGCTACAAGAGCAAGCCGAAAGTCATCATCGAATCCTACGAATTCACAAGCGACACGATCTATGCGGGCGATACGGTCACGCTGCGGATGGTGGTCGCAAACACCTCCACGCGCGAGGCCATTACGAACCTGCTGCTCGAATATTCGGACGACAGCGGCGCGGTCATGCCGGCCTCGGGCGGCAGCAGCAGCATTTACATCGGCACGATCAATAAGCAGGGCGTATGCGTGTTCTCCATAGACCTGCAGATTTCGCCGGACGCGGAGGCCAAGGCGCACCTGCTGACGTTCACGCTCGGCTACGAAGGGACCAAAAACAAGCAGGAGTTCGAAGAGACCGCATCCGTCAGCGTGCCGATCGCGCAGCATGCGCGCGTACGCATCAACGATCCGGTCGTGTATGACGACCCGTGGGTCGGCAGCTCCGTCTCCATCGGCGTAACGTTGTACAACCTCGGCAAGTCGCCGCTCTACAACTGCCTTGTGGACCTTGAAGACAACGACAATCTGACCCTTGAGGAATCCTATTTCGGCGGCAACGTCTCTTCCGGCGGCACCATGCGCGCAGACCTTACCGTTACGCCGCTGGTTGCCGGCGAAGTGACCGGGAACCTCCGCGTGACTTATGAGGACGTGTACGGAAATCAGACCGAGGAACTGCTTCCTCTGGACCTGTACGTTAGCGACGACGCAACGGTCGTGTCCTATGCGACGGGTTCCAACGCCGCATACACCGAGGACGAGCCGCAATCCGGCGGCGGCGCAACATGGTACTGGTGGGTGCTTGGCGGCGCGGTGGTGGTTGCAGGTTTGATCGTTCTCGGCGTGCGGGCAAAGAAAAAGCGGGAACGCGAGCTGGAGGACCTGTAAGGTATGAACGGACTGGAGGGCAAATGAATATCAGCGATCTGCTCGCCACTGCGTTCCTGAACCTCTGGCGGCGAAAAATGCGGGCGTTCCTGACCGTGCTCGGCATGGTGATCG
>CAYUUB010000197.1:0-4477 GCA_964447725.1 uncultured Oscillospiraceae bacterium | reverse complement strand
GTCGGGGTTTCCGGCATCGGCTGGATCATCGATTTCTCCGTTTATACGGTGCTGACCACCGTGCTTGGCGTCCCCGCCGGTATTTCCAACTTTTTGTCCGCAATCCCGGCGGTCACGTTCGTCTTCTTCACGGCGACGCTCAAGACGTTCGTAAAAAACGAAAACGGTTTGTCTTTACACTGGAAATATGCGCTGTACGTCGCATATCAGTTCGTTCTGCTCACCGGCGTTTCGTTTTTGAACCAGGCGCTGTTCGACTGGCTGCGCGGCATTCTGGCGGAAGGCTCGCTCCTCTACCGCTATTGCGCGATCCTGACGAAGATCATGATCACGCCCATTACGATGTTTTGCAACTTCATCGTGCTCAAGCGCCTGACCGAAAGGATGTGACCTTATGAAGCCGCGGATTCTGCTCTTTATCCCTATGTATAACTGCGAAGCCCAGATCGTGCGCGTGCTCGACCAGCTGCGCGGCGAAGCCGGCTCCTATATCGATCAGGTCATCGTCGTAAACAACCGCAGCACGGACAACGGCGAGCAGGCGGTGACGCGGCGCCTGCGGCAGGGCGGTTTCCCGTGCGCCGTCAAGCTGCTGCGCAACCGGGAAAACTACGGCCTCGGCGGGTCGCACAAACTCGCGTTTTCCTACGCGATCGAAAACGGTTTCGATTATGTAATCGTCCTCCACGGCGACGATCAGGGCCATCTGGAGGACCTGCTGCCCGTCCTGAAAAGCGGGGACTATCAAAATTACGATTGCTGCCTCGGGGCCAGGTTTATGAAAGGCTCCCGGCTGGAAGGCTATTCGCGCTTCCGCACCTTTGGAAACCGCGTGTACAACCTGCTGTTTTCGCTCGTGACCTGCAGGCGCGTCCGCGACCTCGGTTCGGGCCTGAACCTCTATCGCACGGACATGCTCAAAAGCAACTTTTACCACAAGTTTTGCGACAACCTTCAGTTTAATTACTGCATGGTGCTCGCGCTGCAATATTACAAAAACACCGCCCGCTTCTTCCCTATCCGCTGGAGCGAGGACGACCAGGTGTCCAACGTGAAGCTCACGCGGCAGGCGGCGAACGTGCTCGGCCTGTTGTTTTCGTATATGTTTGCCCGCGGGCGTTTCATGCAAAAGGAACTGCGCGGCGTTCCGCGCGAACGATATGAGGCGGACGAAATCGTTTCGATTCCCGCTCCGCCGGAAAAGGCGGGTTTATGAAGAAATCTCGCTGGATCAACGGCATCACCTTTGCCCTCATACTGGCGGCATATGCGTATTTTCTGCTGACGCTCAAGCAGACCGGCGTAACCGACCTTGTCGCAAGCCACTACGTGCTTTTGCCGCTGCTGCTCGTCGTCTCGGTCATCGTCCAGTTTATCAAGGCCACCCGCATGTACATCATCATGATCGACACGGGCCTCTCGTATGCCGACAATCTGCGGCGTTACTCGGAAACCACGATTATCAACATCGTCACCCCCTTCAAGGTCGGCGAGCTGTACCGCATCTTTCTCTACGGCCGTGTCATCGGCAACTATGCGGGCGGCATCGTGCGCGTGCTGACGGACCGCCTGATCGATACCGCGGCCCTTCTGACTTTCCTGACGGTGCTGCTCGTCGTGAAAGGGACGGCCGTTTTGCCCCTGTACCTTTTCCTGCTTGCGGTGTTCGTCCTGCTCATGGCCGTCTGGCTGGCGTTCCCGTCCGTCTATCGTTTCTGGAACGACTACCTGATCGCGCAGAAGCATTCCGCGCGTGCAGTCCGCGTTCTAAAAGTGCTTTCGGACGCCAACGGCGCGTATCAGTACCTGCGCAAGCTCATCCGCGGGCGGCTGTTCGTCATGTACGTCCTCTCCCTGCTGGCGTGGGGCCTCGAACTGATCGGCGTATATGCGCTGACTTCGTTTTATCATGAAAACGTATCCTCGCAAATTGCGGCATACCTGAATTCCACGCTCACCGCGGCAAACAGCGAGCACCAGAAGCTCTATGCGCTGTGCTATCTTGTCGTTCTGGCGCTCATGCTGCTTTTTGCCCTTATTTTGAAAAGGAGGCGCTCCGCCAAGTGAACCGACTGATCATTGTATACGACGATTCGGCCCAGCCGCTGCCGGAAGTAACGAACATCATCGGAGAACGAAAGTTCGGCGATATCCAGATGGACAAGCAGTCGATCCGTTCCGCGATGTTCGATCTGTTTTCCTCCATCGCGCCGGGCATGGAGCCGATCATCCTGCGGCTGGACGGCGCGGACGATATCCCGGCCCTCTGCGAGCGCGTCGCGTCCGAGGAAAGCCGGTTGGGCGCGCCGGTGCGCGTGCTCCACTATTTTTCCGATTTTATCGTCAACTGCCGCGAAACCGCGCAGACCGCGGTGAAAAGCTGCGCTTTTTCCGAGCGCGTCTATGCGGCCGAGCAGGACGGGAAGCCCGTTTTCTACGCGTTCCCGTGCGCGGACGACTATACGCAGTTTTTAACCCGCGCGGAAGAAGCCGGCGGAACGGAACTGCCGATGCGGGGCGTCGCCGCCGCCGGCATCCGGCTCGCCGGGAACGAATTTATGCATATCGGCAACGCCGACGGGCTTGTCGCCTGCCTGACGCGCCGCTACGACGCGCGGTTTTTCAACCGGCTCGAAACCAGCGAATACACCGTGACCAAGGTTTCGCAGAACCGCGAGAAGATCAAGGCGGAATACACGTTCTGGCATTTGCTGCCGGACGATATGAAGATGTGGTTCGTCATGCCGTTCGATTATCAGGAGGATGCGTCTTGTGCGAGCTACCGTATGGAGCGGCTGCATATCCCGAACCTGTCGGTCAAATACGTGCACGGCGCGATGGATGCGGAAGAATTCGAAGACGTGCTGCGTCGCTTCTTCCATTTTCTCGACAGCCGGACGAGCCTCCCCGTCAGCCGCGCGGACTATGCCGCGCTGGCGGACAAAACGTACCTGCAAAAAACCGAGGAGCGCATCCGGCGGCTAAAGGCAGACCCCGGATACGCGTCGGTTGCGGCGCTGCTAGCAAGCGGAACGTCCTACGGCTCGATCGACGCGGTCTACGAACGCTTCCTTGCGCTCTACCGCTCCGCGTTCGGCACGCTGAAGGACAAGCCGGTCGCCGTCGTCGGGCACGGCGACCCGTGTTTCAGCAACATCCTTTTCGACCGCGCGACCAAGACGCTCAAGTTCGTCGATCCGAAGGGCGCTTTGACGGAGGACGCGCTCTGGGCGGACCCGTACTACGATCTGTGCAAGCTTTCGCACTCCGTCTGCGGCCTGTACGACTTTTTCAACAGCGCGATCTATGAAATTTCGCTCGACGACGACCTTCGCCTGCGCCTGTCGATCCCGTTTGACAACGCGGCTTACCGCCGGGCGTTCAGGCGCTATGTCCGGCAAAGCGATTACGATTACCGCTTCGTGCGGGTCGGCGAAGCGGCGCTGTTTTTATCCATGCTCCCGCTGCACATCGACAACCCGCACAAGGTGCTCGGCTTTATTCTGAACGCGATTCGGATCATGGACGAAATCGAGCGGCTGGACTGACACAGGTTTTTGCGGCGCCCCGGCGCGCCGAATACTCCGGAGGATACAGACCGAAAAATGGAAAAAGCATACACCTTTATCATCGATGTGGACGGAACGCTCTGCCCGATCAAGCGGAAGGACGAGTCCTATGCCGATCTTGTTCCATACGCGGACATGGTCGCGCAGATCCGGCGCTATCACGACGCGGGCGCAAAGATCGTTTTGTACACTTCGCGCAATATGAACAGCTACGGCGGGAATCTTGGGCTGATTAACAAGCATACCGCAAAAATCATGACGGAATGGCTGGAAAAGTGGGACGTTCCGTATGACGAAATCCTCTTTGGGAAACCCTGGCCCGGGCACGACGGGTTTTACGTCGACGACCGGACCGTGCGGCCCGACGAATTTTTGAAACACGACCCGGACGAGCTGAATGCGATCTGCGAGCGCGGCCGAAAGGAGCTCAAATGAATATCATCATCACGATGGCGGGAGCCGGGAGCCGTTTCCGTAACGCGGGTTATACCGTGCCGAAATATCAAATCGAGGCGCATGGCCGGACGCTGTTCGACTGGTCCATGCTCAGCCTTTCCGATTATTTTCCGCATGCCAAGCAGGTCCTATTCATCGTCCGCAAGCACGACGACGCATCGGCCTTCTTAATGGAACAGGCGAAAAAATACCGCATCGCCCAGCCGTCCGTCGTCGAACTGGAGCATATGACCGACGGGCAGGCGACGACCGCGCTGCTCTGCGCCGACCGCTGCGAGCCGAACGAACCGGTCATGATCTACAATATCGACACCTATGTCGAGCCCGGCGAACTGCGCTTCGACCAGATCCGCGGCGCGGGCTATATCCCCTGCTTCCATGCGCCGGGCACGCACTGGAGCTTTGTGGCGGCGGATAAAAACGGACGAGCGACGGACGTGCGCGAAAAAGAA
>CAYUUB010000196.1:0-4481 GCA_964447725.1 uncultured Oscillospiraceae bacterium | reverse complement strand
CCTTCTGGGCGACGACCAAGATCGGCGCGGTGCTCGTCACCGTCAACACCGCCTACAAAATTCACGAAGCGGAGTATCTGCTCAAGCAGAGCGATACACACACGCTGATATTGGAGAAGGGCTACCGCGACTCGGACTATTCCGGCATTGTCGCCGAACTCTGCCCGGAGCTGGCGGACGCCAAGCCCGGCGAACACCTGCACAGCCGCAGGCTTCCGTTTTTGCGGAACGTCGTTACGCTCGGCTACCGGCAGAAGGGGTGCCTGACCTGGGAGGAAATGCTGCAAAAAGCGGATAAAACGCCGATCGAGGAAGTGCTGCGCATCGCGGCGTCCGTCAATCCGCACGACGTTTGCAACATGCAGTATACGTCCGGCACGACGGGCTTTCCAAAGGGCGTCATGCTCACGCACTACAATATCGTCAACAACGGCAAGTGCATCGGCGACCGCATGGACCTCTCCACCGCGGACCGCATGATGATACAGGTGCCGATGTTCCATTGCTTCGGCATGGTACTGGCCATGACGGCCTGCATGACGCACGGCTCGACCATGCTGCCGCTGCCGTATTTTTCGCCGCGGCCCGCGCTGGCCTGCATCAATCAGGAGCACATCACGGCGTTCCACGGCGTGCCGACGATGTTCATCGCGCTGCTGGAGCACCCCGATTTCCCGAAGACGGACTTTTCGTATATGCGCACCGGCATCATGGCGGGCAGTCCCTGCCCGATCAGCGTCATGCAGGACGTCGTCGACAAAATGAATATGGACGAGATCACCATCGTATACGGCCAGACGGAAGCTTCGCCGGGCTGCACGATGAGTTCGACCGACGACCCGCTGGAAGTGCGCGTCGGCACGGTCGGGCGCGCGCTGCCGGAGATCGAGTGCCGCATCGTCGACCCGGAGACGTACGAAGAACTGCCGGTCGGCGAGATCGGCGAATTCGTTGCGCGCGGCTACAACATCATGAAGGGGTATTACAAGATGCCCGGCGCGACCCGCACCGCCATCGATAAAGACGGTTGGCTGCACACGGGCGACCTCGCCTGCAAAACGCCGGAAGGCAACTATCGCATCACCGGGCGGCTCAAGGACATGATCATCCGCGGCGGCGAAAACATCTATCCTAAGGAGATCGAGGAGTTTCTCTACACGCATCCGAAGGTGAAGGACGTCCAGGTCATCGGCGTGCCGGACGAGCAGTATGGCGAGGAGATCATGGCTTGCGTCATCATCAAGGACGGCGAAACCGCGACCGAACGGGAGATTCAGGACTACGTGCGCGCCAGCATGGCCAAGCACAAGGTGCCGAAATACGTCGCGATGGTGGATTCGTTCCCGATGAACGCCGCGGGCAAAATCCTCAAGTACAAGATGCGCGAGGACGCGATCGAACGGCTCAAACTGCAAAAGGCGGCAAATATCGTCACCGCCTGATTATAAAACCGGAAATAACGGTAAAAAAACACACGCCAGGGCGTTGACAAAACCGCGGGAAGCTGATAGTATACATAACAATTTAATAATCATGCAAAGGCTGTGACGAAGACGGACGAACGCGCCGCATAAAGAGAGCCGGGGACGGTGGAATCCCGGCGGCAGGCAAGTTTCAACAATCCCATCCCTTCCGAGCCGAAAGCTTGAAAACGCGAGGATACGCGAGTAGGGTTTTCCGTAGTTGCCGCGTGAAGGCAAAGGGCTTGCTGGAGCCTGACGAGTGGCGTTTTCTAAAAGCGCAATTTGAGTGGTACCGCGGGTAGGATCAAAACGACCGCCCGTCTCAAGAAGAAAATCTTGGGGCGGGCGTTTTTTAATGCCGAAAAGAAAAAACATAACGAGTATTGTTGGCAAGGAGGAGCTTATGGAAGCGGTTGAACTGAACACGCAACTGATGGAGGTTGCATATCGAATTCGGGAGATGCGCGAGATCTCCGGCTTTACCCAGGAGGAAATGGCGAAAAAAACCGACGTTTCCACCGCGGAATACGCGAACTACGAGGCGGGGAACGCGGATTTTCCGTTTACGTTTATCCATAAGTGCGCGCTGGCGTTCGGGATCGGCATCACCGACCTGCTGGAGGGCGACAGCGCGAAACTCTCTTCCTATACGGTAACGCGAAAAGGCCAGGGACAGCCCGCCGCAAAAGAGGACGGCATCGAAATCGACAGCCTTGCGCCATTGTTTCGAAACAAGATCGCCGAACCGTACTGGGTCCGCTACGATTATTCCGAAACGCAGCAGAACCGTCCGATTCACCTGACGAACCACGACGGGCAGGAGTTCGACCTCGTTCTGAGCGGCTCTCTGAAGGTGCAGGTCGGCGAGCATATCGAAGTGCTCGACGAAGGCGACAGCATCTATTACAACAGCGCGACGCCGCACGGCATGATCGCCGTCGGTGGAAAGGAGTGCCTGTTTCTCGCGGTTGTTTTGCCCGGCGAAGGCACGGAAAACGTTGCGGAACTGCACGAGAGCATCATTGAGGCGCGCCGCTCGGAAGACTTCTGCTGCAAGCGCTTCATCCAGACGCAGGAGGACGAGCACGGCGCGCTGGCGGGCGTTACGTTTACCGACACGGAACGGTTCAACTTCGCGTTCGACGTTGTCGACGAGATCGCGAAGAAAACGCCGAACAAGATGGCCATGCTGCACGTGGACGTCGACGGCAAGGAACGCCGCTTTACGTTTGAGGACATGATGAAGATGTCCAACCGCACCGCAAACTACTTCCGTTCCCTGGGCATCAAAAAGGGCGACAAGGTCATGCTGATGCTCAAACGGCACTATCAGTTCTGGTTTTCCATGCTGGCGCTGCACAAGATCGGCGCGGTGGCGATCCCTGCGACGTACCAATTGCAGGCGCACGACTTTGCCTACCGCTACAAGGCCGCGGACGTTTCGGCAATCCTCTGCACGGCGGACGGCGACGTCGCCAACCAGGCGGACCTGGGCGAAGAGGGATACGACGGGCTGAAGACAAAGATCGTCGTAAACGGCCGCCGAGAGGGCTGGCGCAGCTTCGACGACGAATTCACGATGTTCAGCAGCCGGTTTGAGCGCCCGGAGGAAGCGGCGTGCGGCAACGACACGATGCTGATGTTCTTTACCTCCGGCACGACGGGGTACCCGAAGATCGCGTCGCACAGCTGCAAATACGCGCTCGGGCACTTCGTTACGGCTAAATACTGGCATTGCATCCAGTCCGACGGACTGCATCTGACCGTTTCGGACACGGGCTGGGGCAAGGCGCTCTGGGGCAAGTTTTACGGGCAGTGGCTCTGCGAGGGGGCGGTCGCCGTGTTTGAGTTCGAACGCTTCGACGCTAAATACCTTATCCCGATGCTGGCGAAATACAACGTCACGACGTTCTGCGCGCCGCCGACGATCTACCGCATGATGATCAAGGAGGACCTCAGCAAGTATGATTTTTCCACGCTGACCTACGCTACCACGGCGGGCGAGGCGCTCAATCCCGAGGTGTTCTATCAGTTTGAAAGCGCCACGGGCCTGCGCATCATGGAAGGCTTCGGCCAGACGGAGACGACGCTGCTGATCGGGACGCTGGCCGGCATGGCGCCCAAACCCGGTTCCATGGGCAAACCCGTGCCGACGTACGACGTCGATCTCATCGCGCCGGACGGCAAGACCGCCGAGCTCGGCGAACCGGGCGAGATCGTCGTGCGATTGGACGACGGCGACCCATGCGGGCTGTTCCAGGGATATTACCGCGACGAGGCGCTGACCGAGGAGGCGCACGAAGGCGGCGTCTACCACACGGGCGATCTGGCGTGGCGGGACGAGGACGGTTATTTCTGGTATGTCGGGCGCAAGGACGACGTGATCAAGTCGTCCGGCTACCGCATCGGGCCGTTCGAAATCGAGAACGTCATCATGGAACTGCCGTACGTGCTGGAGTGCGGGGTGTCCGCCGCGCCGGACGAGATCCGCGGGCAGGTCATCAAGGCGAGCATCGTACTGACGAACGGAACGGAAGGCACGGACGCGCTCAAAAAGGAAATCCAGACGTACGTCAAAGCGCATACCGCGCCGTATAAGTATCCCCGCATCGTGGTGTTCCGCGACGAACTGCCGAAGACCATCAGCGGGAAGATCATCCGCAGGGAACTGTAGCTTGCGCGTTCGCCGCCGTGCCTTTTACCCGGCACGGCGGCGGCATTTGTGCGAATCGATAAAATTCGCGTAAAAGGTGCATAAAAAATCACCGATACACCTTGACAATTATATATGATTCGTGTTAGTCTGTATGAAATTTGAAAGGCGACGACGGAGAGGATATCGGCGAGTTGCTTTGCAAGAGACCCGGCGGCTGGTGCGAGCCGGGAGAGCATTGTTCGATATTTGTAGCTCCTGAGCCGGAAGGAAGAACGCCGGATTCGTCCGGCAAGTAGAACTTTCCCGTGTATGCGGCGTTACGGCATAGGGCTTGTTTGAGCCTGAAGAGTGGTATCGGCAGC
>CAYUUB010000195.1:0-4502 GCA_964447725.1 uncultured Oscillospiraceae bacterium | reverse complement strand
ATCACTTCAAGTTCGGAAACGCCGCCGGCGAGCATCGCGCCGATCATGGCCGGTTCGATCGCATAGAAGGAGGGGAGTATCATGTCGCCCGCCGCGATATCTTCGCCGATCTGGCGGACGTGCTGCCACGGCGTCGCGGCAGCGTACAGCGCGATTGCGCCATCCTTTTCCACGCAGTCCTCAATCATGATGACCGCGTCGCACGTTTTCGGGAGTGGGTCGCCGGTATCCACGCGAACGAAGTCGCCTTCCTTTAGCAGTACGGGCGTCGTTTCGCTCGCGCCGAACGTGCGCTCCGCAAGCACCGCGATGCCGTCCATGGCGGAGGCCGTGTAGTGCGGGGCGCACAGCTTTGCGTAAACGGCTTTCGCCGTAATGCGATCGAGCGCTTGCGTTACCGGAACGGTCTCCGTCCGGTAAGACATGCCGTTTTTCTTCAGAAACGACAGATAATCGCCGACCGCCCGGCTGAGCGGCGTATTGCTCAGGTATTCATATTTCATATCGTCTACCCCTTTAACAGGAAACTGCTCCTATTATATACTGAATTTCGCAAATTGTATCGGAACAATGGCGTGAAAAATGATAATATAAAAACGGACGGCATCCGCCGTTACGAGAACAGGGACACCTCAACCGTTTCGCCCTGGGCAACGCCCTCCGCGTCCCGTGGGACCCGGATATAGCCGTCCGCGCGGGAAAGCACGGAAATCAGGCCGGATTTGCTCATCAGCGGCTCGGCGCAGCCGCCGGCAATCCGGACCGCGATGTATTCCTCCCGTCCGCCGTTGGATGGGATTGCGGCGCTCAGCGTCGCGTTCGCCGTCCGGCGCACCGTGGTTTGGCCAAGCAATGTTTCGATCATCGGGCGCACCAGCAGCTGAAAGATGAAAAACGCCGCCGCGGGATGTCCGGGAAGGCCTGCGACGAGCGTTTTACCGATCCTCCCGGCGAACGTCGGCTTGCCCGGCTTTACCGCAAGCCCGTGGAAAAGCACTTCGCCCAGTTCCGCGAGGCAATCCGCCGCCGCATCCTTTGCGCCGACCGAGCTGCCGCCGGAAAGCAGCAGGATATCGCTGTTCTGCGCGTACGTCTTCATTTTTTCCAGCAAAGCGGCCCGCTCGTCGGGCACGCGGCCGGCGAAACGGACGTCGGTTCCGGCTTGCGCACACGCCGCCGCAAGCATCGGGCCGTTGACGTCGCGGACCTGCGCGCCTTCCGGCGTGCCCGACGGATCGATCAGCTCGTCTCCGGTCGATAAAATGGAGATGGCTGGCCGCTTTTTCACGGGAACGTCGACAATGCCAAGCGCCGCGAGGACGCCGATATCCTGGGAAAGGAGTTTTTTGCCTGCCGGTATGACCGCCGCGCCCGCTCTGGCGTCGTCTCCGGCGAAGATCAGGTGCCGCCCCGGCGCGCTCGAAGCTTCAAACGCCACCATTCCGTCTGCGAACGGTTCCGTTTGTTCGAGCATCACCATTGCGTCCGCGCCGGTCGGTAATTCTCCGCCGGTCGGGACCGCGGCGCATTCTCCGGGACGGACCCGGAAGCCGGGGCTTCGGCCCATTTGCACCTCGCCGACGAGGCGAAGCAGCGCGGGCATGGCCGCGGACGCGCCGAACGTGTCCGAAGCGACGACGGCGTAGCCGTCCACCGTGCTTCTCGTAAAACCCGGCACGTTTTCCCTGCAGACGACGTCTTCGGCAAGGATACGACCGAGCGACTGGTCAAGATGTGAAATTTCCGTCGGCAAAACCTGCATACGGCAGATTTTATTCATTTTCAGACGCGCTTCGTCGAGCGATAAAACGTTCAGCATGGCCGCTCCCTCAAAAAATAGATTTCATCACGCGGGCGATCGCGCGATGCGCCATATTTGATGAATTTTCATACAGAAATCGTATTTATTATACCAAATAAACTTCAAAAACAAAACCGCTTCCCCACCGCTTATGCATTCACGGATTTCTTATGCAAAATTCGCTCAAAACGGCCAAAAAAATAATTTATGAATTTTTTTCGACAAACACAATAAATTGTGTTGCTGGAAAAAGTAAAACACAAGAGTTTGATGCTTACCTCTTGACAGACGATACACAACACGATAGTATAATATTAAATTTCCATGAATATACCGTAACAAAAGTGTTACACTGTGGCGGATCAATTAATTCCACTTTTTTGGGTACGTTGTTGTATATTCATTGCCGGGGGAAAGCGTATGCGTCAGGAGGGTAAAAACGCCTATTCGAAAACCGTTTTGCCCAACCGTTCCGCCAGTCGGAGCCGGTCTGTTCGCAATGCAAAAAATAAAAAGCGCAGAAAACGTTTGACCCTCATTTCATGCATTCTTGCAATCGCATTTGTTGCCATATTCGCTTTAAAACCCGCAAGTGCATCGACCAAAACCCTGCTGCAGTCGTTCCATGCCGCCGAGGAGCCGGAAAACGCGCCCGTCGTCGAACAGGAAGCTGCGGATAGCATCGTGCAGTTCCAGTCGGTGGAGGATTCTCTGATCGACGGCAGTTCGGACTTTGCTCTCAGGGATATAAACGCGTTCTCCATTGTTTCATGGCAGGGCGCGAAAAACTGCGGGGACAGCTTTTCTGTGACGCTGAAAGGCGTTGAGGAAGGCCAGAGCGTCCGGTTTGCCGCGACGAATTGTACGGTATTTCCGCAGAACGGCACTGCGGACGATATCTACACCGTCACCATTACCGGCGCTGGGGCCTATTCCTTGACCGCCATCACCGACGGTGAAACCTCCGAAAGCATGCGCGACACACGCAACGGCGTTGCCGGCAAGGCGGATCAGCTTCCGTTAGCCGTCTCCGGCTGGGGCGGGGCGAAGGACTATTACCACTCCTTTGACATCAGCGTGTATGGCGGCAGCACCGGGGGAGCCGTCAGCTTTGAAACGGACGGCTGCACCGTATCCCCGTCGGCAGGGACCAGCACGACGACCTTCACCGTTACGGTCACGCGCGTCGGCAGCTATGAACTCACCGCGGTCATGGATGGAAACGACGATTATAACAGCGCGTATTCCGCATGCATGAGCGGGTGTTCCTGCAAGGCCGAACAGGCGGAGATCCATATTGACGACTGGGTCGGCCAGGCGGCGTGCAACGATACGTTCAACGTAAAGATCTATGGAGGCAGCACCAACGAAGCGCTTTCGATCGAACCGCTGGGCTGCACTGTCGAACAGCTTTCATCCAGCGAATACGAAGTTCAGGTAACGACCGTTGGCCCATATGCCCTGACCGCTTCGCGCGCGGGCAATTACGGATACTATACCGCGAGCACGTCGGTAAGCGGCGTTTCCGAAAAAGCCAGCGCTCCGACGCTTTCGCTGTCCGGCTGGTCGGAATCGAAAAACTGTAACGATTCGTTCCCGATCCGGATTAACGGCGGCGTTGCCGACGCAACGATCCACTTTTCAGCCACCGGATGCACGGTCTCGCCGTCGAGCGGCACAACGGACACGAATTATACCGTCACCGTTACGTCCGCGGGAGGCTATTCGCTCACTGCGACGATGGACGGGACCAGCAACTACAAGTCGGCCGCGACGCGGACGTACAAGGGCGAATCCGGTATGGGCGTGCAAAGCGCGCTCCGCATAGAAAACTGGATCGATTCCGCGCCTGCGGGGAGCTCTTTTGAAATCACCGTCGCAGGCGGGAGCGGCACCGGCGCCACTTCCGTAACGACCGACGAAGGCTGCACCGCGCGCCTGAAATCCGGCGAGACGAACATTTACGTCGTCTCCGTCTATCCGATGGCAAACACCGGCTATTCCATTACTGTCGGCAAATCCGGGGACGCCACGTTTGAAGAAGCCAAGACGCAGACGGTTTCCGGAACGACGACCGGTGCCAATCAGGCGGCGCTTTCCGTAACCGGCTGGAACGAGAGCGTGTATTCCGGCGATTCCTTTGAGATCAAACTTTCCGGCGGCAGCGGCAGCGGCGAAATCAGCTTCGAAACCAGCGGCTGCAAGGTGACGCCGGTAAGCGGCGCGATTTCGGACACATACACCGTCAGCGTGACGGCGCGGGAGAACGAAGCGTATTCGCTCAGGATCAACCGTGCAGGCGACGATAATTACGCGATGACGACCGTATTGCATTCCGGAAATGTAAAGCCGTTTGAAAAGAGCGCGGCGGATACTCTGCTTGAACCCGTAACGGTCGGCATGTACTCCTGGGTGTATATCTGCGGCGGAATCGTCGTCCTCTTTGCGGTCGTCCTGCTGCTGATGCAATTTACCGGTGGGCGCAGGCGTCGCCATCGGTAAAGCGAACGAAGCCACGTAAAAGCGGAACCGGCTGTCTGTCGGCTCCGCTTTATTCGGTTTATAGGTTAATCAAAGTGGATTACTTACTTATAAATTGTGCCCGGCGCATATCGAAGAAACCGTCGCTCCGGATCCGGAGCGACGCAGCCTGTCAAAGAACCCGGTTTCAGATAGCTGGAATCGGGTTCTTTGCGTAGGA
>CAYUUB010000194.1:0-4504 GCA_964447725.1 uncultured Oscillospiraceae bacterium | reverse complement strand
TTCTCGAAATGGCGAACAAATCCGTCCTGAGCGCCAAGGGCAACATCATCTTCATTGACGACGACAACAGCTACATGTACGACCTCTCCACGAAAGCTCGCTTCATCAACGCGGCGGAATACAGCATTACGACACCAAAAATGCTTTACGGCTTCCTCTGCGGTCTTGTGGCGAGTGATTTTGATTTGGAAAAGATTTATATCGACGGCTTGCTGAACATCATCCATCACTCGCTCGACACGCTGGAAGGACTCTTTCACGAACTGAAGGCGTTTTCGGAAAAACATAACATAACGATCATCATGAGCATTACCGGGAACAAGCAGACCGTACCTGCGTTTTTGAAGGACTACGTCGTGTAAAGAACCGGATTTTATAAGAAAGATATTAAAAGACTGCCTGCGCAGCGCTTTCGTTGCGCAGGCAGTTGGAAATAAGGGATAAAATACTATGCGTTACCTGAGTACCAGAGGCGGCGAACCTGTCGGCGCGGCGGAAGCCATTGTGCGCGGCATCAGTCCGTCGGGCGGGCTGTACGTCCCCGAGACATACCCGAAAATTGAAGTGGATTCCAGCGCGCGCGGCAGCTATCAAAGCACCGCGCTTCGTATCATGCGCGCCTATCTGCCGGAAATGAACGAAAAAAAGCTGCGCGAGATGATCGACGCGGCGTATGCAAGCTTTGATACGGCGGACGTCACGCCGCTTGTGAAGCTGAACGAGCGGGAGTCCGTGCTGGAGCTCTGGCACGGGCCGACGATGGCGTTTAAGGACGTTGCGCTCCAGATGCTGCCGCACCTGATGCGCGAATCCCTCCGGCTGACCGGCGAGCAAAAGAACGTCTATATCCTCGTCGCGACGTCCGGCGATACCGGAAAGGCGGCGCTGGAAGGGTTCAAGGACGTGGAAGGCACGCGCGTGCTCGTATTTTATCCGCACGGCGGCGTATCCCAGGCCCAGCGGCTCCAGATGGTCACGCAGGACGGAGCGAATGTCGACGTCTGCGCCGTGCGCGGGAATTTCGACGACGCGCAGACCGGCGTGAAGAAGATCTTCGCCTCGAAGGACGTTGCAAACGAACTGGCCGAAACCGGCTGGCGGCTTTCCAGCGCGAACTCCATCAATTTCGGGCGGCTTCTTCCGCAGATCGTCTATTATTTCACGAGTTACGAAACGCTGCTTGCCCGCGGAGAAATCCAGCTGGGCGAAGCAATCAACTTCTGCGTGCCGACGGGGAACTTCGGCGATATCCTTGCGGGCGAATACGCGCGGCGCATGGGGCTCCCGGTCAACAGGCTCATCTGTGCGTCCAACCGCAACAACGTGCTGACGGATTTCTTTGCGTCCGGCGTGTACGACGACAACCGGCCGTTTTTCAAGAGCATGAGCTGCTCGATCGACATCCTGATTTCGTCTAACCTCGAACGGCTCTTGTTTGAGCTGGCGGGACGAAACGAGCGGGCAGTCTGCGAATGGATGCGCACGCTGAAGGAAAAGGGCATGTACGCGCTGCCAAAGGAAGCGCTGGACGAACTGCAAAAGACGTTTGCGGCGGGCTGGTGCACCGAGGAAGACACGCTGTCGACCATCCGGCGCACCTACGAAAAAACCGGGTACCTGATGGACCCGCATACCGCCGTTGGGCAATGCGTTTACGAACGCTATGCCGCACGGACGGGCGACAAGACCAAGACGGTGCTGCTTTCGACGGCGAACCCTCATAAATTCGCAACGCACGTTTTAAGTGCGTTTGAGACGACGGGCGAAGACGATTTTATCAACGCCGAACGCCTGCACGCAATGACCGGCACGAAGATTCCGGCGGGAATCAGCGGATTGCTGGGCAAGCCGGAAGTGCATCTGGACGTCTGCGAACTGAAAGACATGGCAAAACGCGTGGTAGCGCCGGCGAAAGGAAACTGAACACGGCCAAAATCCACAAATATACGCGCTCGCTTATGACCGGGCGCGTGAAAGGAAAGCGAATCGACTAATTATGAAACGACCCGGTTCTTCGACGATCTCCATCATCGTATGCGTTGTTATCATCGCGGTCCTGTCCGCGTCGCTGGTGTTCGTCATCAACGAACGAAATGCGGACAGGACTGTCGACGTAACCGCTTTGAAGGAGCTTGCCGGGATTATTCAATCCGAATATTATTTTTACGAGGACGACGAACTCGACGGCGACGCGCTTGTCGATGGGGCGATGCGCGGCATGATCGACGCGCTGGACGACCCGTATGCGCAGTATTACACCGAAGAGGAATATAACGACCTGCTCACGACGAATTCGGGCGATTATGTCGGCATCGGCATCAGCGTCCAGACGCCGGACGAAACCGGCAGTTCCGTCGTCAGCGTGTATTCAGGCGGCCCGGCCGACCTTGCGGGGATTCAGTCGGGTGATATTATCGTCAATGTCAACGGCACGGACGTCGCGAACCTGAGTATGAGTGAACTGCTTGCGTGTTTTTCGACCGACGACAGCGTGGCCGACGAAATTACGTATCTGCGGGACGGCGTGGAAACGACCGTCTCTGTGCTGCGCACCGAGGTGCATGTCAACCGCGTGACGTCGACGGTCTACAACGGAACGATCGGATATATCTATATTACGCAGTTCAACGGCAGCGTCGCGGACGATTTCTGGAGCGCGGCGACCGAACTGCAGGACGAGGGGATACAGAACCTGATCATCGATCTGCGCGACAATCCCGGCGGCGGACTGAGCGAGGTGCTTGCCGTTGCGGACCATTTCGTTCGGGAAGGCGAAACGATCGTCACCATCAAGTCCAAGAGCGGCAGCGAAACGGTCTATACCAGCGAAGGCGACGAGCAGCTCGACATGAACATCGCCGTGATCGTGAACGGCAATTCCGCGTCCGCGAGCGAACTGCTCACCGGCGCGCTGAAGGACTACGGTATTGCGACCATCGTCGGGACGCAGACCTACGGAAAGGGCATTGTGCAGAGCTTTTTCCGTATTTCTGAAAACGGAGGATGGGCGAAGATGACGACGGACGCGTATTACACGCCGAACGACGTCTGCATTCAGGGCGTCGGCATCACGCCGGATATCGTCGTCGACCTGCCGGAAGAATTGCAGAGCACGAATATCGAACTGCTGGACCCTGCGGAGGACACGCAGCTTCAGGCGGCAATCGCCGTGTTTTCTCAGCAGGCGGAGTCGGCCGACCGGGCCGACCGGTAATTACGGACGAAAAGGAGAAGACCATGCAACGCATAAAGGATATCGCGCTTGCCCCGTCGGGCGAACAGAAAATCGAGTGGGTTCGGCGGAACATGCCGATTTTAAACGGGATACGCGAAACGTTTGAAAAGGATTTGCCTTTCAAGGGGCTCAAAATTGCGCTGTCGATCCATCTTGAGGCAAAAACGGCTTACCTTTGCCGCGTTCTCGCCGCAGGCGGCGCGGAGATGTATGTCACCGGCAGCAACCCGCTCTCCACGCAGGACGATATCGCCGCGGCGCTCGCGGCGGGCGGGCTGAACGTGTTTGCGCTGCACGGCTGCACGATGGAGCAGTACGAATCCTGCATCGAGAGCGTGCTTGCATGCAAACCGGACATCATCATCGACGACGGCGGCGACATCCTGCATGCCGTGCACACGAAGCATCCGGAGCTTGAGGCGACGATACTCGGCGGCTGCGAGGAAACGACGACCGGCATCGTTCGCCTGGTCGCGATGGAGAAGGCCGGAGAATTGAAATTTCCGATGTTCGCGGTCAACAACGCGGACTGCAAGCATCTCTTCGACAACCGCTACGGCACCGGCCAGAGCGTGTTCGACGGCATCGACCGGACGACGAACCTCGTCGTCGCGGGCAAAACCGTCGTTGTCGCCGGCTACGGCTGGTGCGGCAAGGGCGTTGCGATGCGGGCAAAGGGGCTCGGCGCGCGCGTGGTTGTCACGGAAGTCGATCCGATCCGCGCGATCGAGGCGGTCATGGACGGTTTTTCAGTCATGCCGATGCGCGAGGCGGCGCCGGCCGGCGATCTGTTTATCACCGTTACCGGCGACATCAAGGTGATCGACGAAGCGGACTTCCTTTTAATGAAGGACGGCGCGGTGCTCTGCAACGCGGGCCATTTCGACGTTGAAGTCAACGTGAAGCGACTTGCGGAGATTGCGGTTGAAAAACGGGAAATGCGCAAAAACATCATGGGGTTCCGCCTTAAAAACGGACGTTGGCTGCATGTGCTCGGCGAAGGCCGTCTCGTCAACCTTGCCGCGGGCGACGGGCACCCCGTCGAGATCATGGACATGAGCTTCGGCATTCAGGCGCTCTGCGCGCGGTACGTCGCCGATCATCGCGGCGCTCTGGAAGCGAAGCTGTATGCGGTCCCGGCGGAAATCGACCGTGAGGTGGCCGGGCGGAAGCTCGCTGCGCTGGGCGTACGGATCGACACGTTGAGCCGGGAGCAGGAAGCGTATCTCGACAGCTGGGACGTCTGAAAGAAGTGGTTTACAAGGCTTT
>CAYUUB010000193.1:0-4505 GCA_964447725.1 uncultured Oscillospiraceae bacterium | reverse complement strand
GGTCAGGTTGATAAAAACGTTTGGTATGTTGTTTCAGACCACGTAAAATTATAACATAGCAATATTGTGAAGGAAAGCGAAAAATGCAAGAAATCCGTATGTTATTATCGATTTTCGCTTATTTATTGACCGCTTTGACATACATAGGGGGGCCCGCCTATAATATAGGCGTGTTTCAAATCGATTTTCAGTGTTTTGCGGCGGCATCGTCCGCGGCAGTGCGCCTGTTAATTTGTTTGATTCCCCCAACCGACAGATTGAAAGGAGCTTCTCTGATCTATGCGAATACTCGTTACCGGCGGAGCCGGATACATCGGCAGTCACACTGTTTTGGAATTGCTCGGTGCGGGCTATGATGTTTTGGTCGCCGATAATTTTGCAAACTCCAAACCGGCGGCGCTGAAGCGCATCCGCGAGCTGGCGCCGCGCCCGTTTGAATTTGAAGAATGCGACCTGACCAGCGCAAACGCGACGGAACGGCTGTTCTGCTCGCACGACATCGACGCCATCGTCCATTTCGCCGGGCTGAAGGCCGTCGGCGAGAGCGTGCAAAAACCGCTCGAGTATTACCGGAACAACCTGACGTCCACGCTGAACCTTCTGTTCTCCATGCGCACGCATAACGTAAGCCGGTTTGTGTTTTCTTCCAGCGCAACGGTGTACGGCGATCCTGCCAGCGTACCCATCCGCGAGGACTTCCCCCTTTCCGCAACCAATCCCTACGGGCGCACGAAACTTATGATCGAAGAAATCCTGCGCGACGCGGCCGTCGCCGACCCAAGCCTGAGCATCTGTCTGCTGCGCTACTTCAACCCGGTCGGCGCGCATCCGTCCGGCAGGATCGGCGAAGATCCCAACGGCATCCCCAACAACCTCATGCCCTATATCGCGCAGGTCGCGGTGGGCAAGCTTCCCGCGCTGCGCGTGTTCGGCAACGATTATCCGACGCCCGACGGCACCGGCGTGCGCGACTACATCCACGTCGTCGACCTCGCAAAAGGGCACGTTGCCGCGCTGAAAAAGATTGCCGGAGGCACGGGCGTTTTCACTTATAACCTCGGCACAGGAATCGGTTATTCGGTGCTGGACGTGCTGCATGCGTTTGAAAAAGCCTGCGGAAAGCAGCTCCCGTATCAAATCGTCGGGCGTCGTCCCGGCGACATCGCGGAGTGCTATGCCGATCCGGCAAAAGCGGCCATGGAGCTTGGCTGGCGCGCGGAATACGGAATCGACCGCATGTGCAAAGACAGCTGGAGATGGCAGTCCGGCAATCCAAACGGGTATTGCGGATAAATCGTCCGTCCCCGCCTTATGACACTTACTTTCAGTATTTACATAGAGAAAAGATATAAAGGAGAAAACGAGTAATGCAGAAACCTACTTTGGTCGTTATGGCCGCAGGCATGGGCAGCCGGTACGGCGGATTAAAGCAGATCGACCCTGTCGGCAAGCATGGCGAAATCATCATGGATTATTCCCTCTACGACGCAAAGCTGGCGGGATTTGAAAAAGTTGTATTCATCATCAACCGTAAGATCGAGCATGATTTCCACGAGATCGTCGGCCGCCGTGCGGAAAAGCATATGGAGGTGCACTATATCTTTCAGCAAATGGAAAGCATGCTGCCCGCCGGGTTTTCGATTCCCGATGGGCGCGTCAAGCCCTGGGGTACGGCGCATGCGATCCTGTGCTGCAAAGACGTCGTGCACGAACCGTTTGCCGCGATCAATGCGGACGACTATTACGGCAAACACGCTTTTTCCGTTTTATACGACTATCTCAAAAACTCGAAAGACGGCGAAAAATACGACTATTCCATGGTCGGCTATCTTGCGAAAAACACGCTCACGGAAAACGGCCACGTCGCCCGCGGCATCTGCGAAGTCGACGAAAACGGAGAGCTTGTCAACATTGTGGAACGGCTCCGCATCTACAAAACGCCGGAAGGCCCCGCATACACGGAGGACGAAGGCAAGACGTTCGTCCATTTCCCGGAGGACAACCTTGTTTCCATGAATTTCTTCGGTTTCACGCCGGGTCTGTTCGCCGAGCTGGAAACGCGTTTCCCGGAATTCCTTGACGACGCCATGAAGACGAATCCGCTCAAGGGCGAATTCCTGATTCCGCAGGAAGTCGGGCTGCTGCTCCGCAAGAAAAAAGCGAGCGTCCGCGTCCTGTCGTCGCCGGACCGGTGGTACGGCGTAACGTACCGCGAGGACAAACCGGAGGTTATGAAGGCGCTTGCGGAGATGACCGACAAGGGATTGTACCCCGACGAAAAGCTGCTGGGCTAAAACAGCGGCGGCAAGAAAAAGCGGCATGCACCGGTTGGTGCCATGCCGCTTTTCACTTATGTTTTTAAAAAAAGCGGCTTTTCAGCCGCTTTTCCTCCGAAGCCCAGCGTTCCAGGCATGGCTTCAAGATTCGTCCTGTGCGTTTCAAATTCAGTTTGCATTCCCCGCGGAAACAAACGGCGCAATGTAGCTGGCAGCGCCGCCGGAAACATAGCTGATGTTGCCGCCGGACGCATATGCCGCGTCTCCGTCGGATGCCGTCTTCGTGCCGCACGCTGTCAAAAACAGTACGCTGACAGCCAGCGCCGCCAGAATCATAATGATTTTCTTCATGATAAATCCTCCAAATATCCTTGTTTTTTAGCCAACTTAAGCGTACTATATGTGTTAGTACACTTGCATGATAATGTTTCGTTTGCGAATTGTCAAACGAAAACCGGGGTTTTATGATAAAATTCATAAAAGGGTCACACTTTATATGACAATGAACTGGGATTCCAATCGATTCGACCGCCTGATGCGCAGCCTTACGACGGTTTATCTTACAACCGTTTGCTTCCTGTTGCCGCTCGTTTTCCACCGGCTCTATTTTGATATTACGGAAGCGAAGCATATCTTTTTCATGGCTGCAAGCGCTTTATACCTATTGCTGCTTCTCGTGCTTCGTATCCTTTCGCCGGGCCGTACCCGTATGGTCGGGAAGTGTTCGCCAAGCCCTGCGGCTGTGTGCATGCTGGCGTTCTTTGCGTGCTCCGTTGCGGCAGCTTTTCTCAGCAGTCACCCGAACGATGTTTTGCTGGGGCAGCACAACCGTTATCAGGGCCTTTTGACCGTTTCGGTCTATGCGGCGCTTGTTTTTGCACTCTCCCGGCAATCGTTCGATCTGCGCTTTGTCGAAGCGGCGCTGGCCGCAAGCGGGTCGGTCGCCGGCATGCTGGGCGTTTTAAATCATTTCGGCGTCGATCCGTTCGGCTTCATGGTAAACCTGTCCGCCGCCGATCAGGGACGGTTTTTATCAACCGTTGGCAATGCGGACTTTTACGGCAGCTTTCTCTGCTTCGCTTTTCCCGTGACGTTCGGCTGGTTCTGCCGCGAAAAGGAACGTCCGGGCCGCCTGCTTTCCGCCGGCGTGCTGCTTGCCGTTTCGCTTGGCACCATGGTCGCCGGCAGCGACAGCACCGCGCTCGGGCTGCTTGCCGCCGCGCTCGCGTTCCCTCTGGTGCTGATGCGCGAAAAGCGGTCGCTGCAGCGTTACCTGATCGGCTGGATGCTGTTTGCCTGCGCTGCGCTTCTGTTCGGCATCGTTTCGTCGTTTTTACCTTCCGTAACCTACCTTTCCTACTTCGCCGTTTCGCTTTCCAAAGCGCCGGTCGCGCTCGCGGTACTCGTCGTTTGCGGCGCAGTCCTGGTTGCGTTGATCAAAACCGGCCAGTGGAACCCGGTTCGATGCCGAAAGCGATATGGGTATGGATTGATTTCTCTCGTGCTGTTCTGCGCGGCCGCGCTCGTCCTGTTGAATACGCTTTTGCGGGACCTGCCGCTCGGCACGGCGGAGCGATATCTGCGCTGGAGCGAAAGCTGGGGAACGGATCGCGGTAAAATCTGGACATATTGCGTAAATCTTTACGCCTCCTTCAGCCCTGCGCAAAAGCTGTTTGGCGGCGGGTCCGGCGTTTTATTCTATGCGGACCAGGCAAACCGCGTCTTTCAGGACGCGGCGCTGGACACCGCGCATAACGAATACCTGCAATACCTTCTTACCACGGGCGCGCTCGGCCTTGCGGCTTACCTTTTGACGTTGTTCTTCGCCATCCGTTCCGGAGTAACGACAGGCATGCGTCAGCCGATCGTCCGTGGATTCACCGTCGCGGCGATCGCCTATGCGGCGCAGGCCGCGGTCAACATCGCGCAGCCCGCGTCTACCCCCCTCCTGTTTCTGCTGATCGGTCTTTTAGCCGCCGCAAATCGCCCGCAAAACGATGCCTCCAGAACGGTAATCGAACCTGAACGCCCAATATAAAGCGCTTCTGTCCTCCGTCCCGGACGCTTGGCAAGCGTTCGTTATCGATACCGGAGATAGGATTCGAGGATATGTCTGCAGCGAAAACCGCCCTGCGACGCATGCGTCGCAGGGCGGTTTTTGTTGCTTCATTCAGTTTGGCTCTACACTAAAGATTGGGGTAAAAAGAAAAAAGGAGAAGCATAACGGCT
>CAYUUB010000192.1:0-4515 GCA_964447725.1 uncultured Oscillospiraceae bacterium | reverse complement strand
CTGCTTAACTTGCTTATTTGTCTAATTTGTCTAACTTTTTGGGGTCAGTTCAAAACGAAGGATGCTTTTTTATTTGCGCTTGATTTTCTTCTTCACTGTTTCCAATCAGAAACAATCCCCTCCGCAGCAGCAATTCAGGCACATCAACGCCGAGCAGATATCGCAGCAGGGCGAAGCGTCGAAATCTCCGTTGCCGCCGCGAGAATAGGCCCGCCCGGAATTGTTGAGCGAAACGTATGCGTTGCGGTAGTCCGCATTGTTGGGATTCATTTCATACGCCTTGCTGATGCAGGCATACGCCTTTTCATACCAGCCCTGGCGCAGGTAGACCACGCCGTACAGATAGTTCCACTCGGCGTTGTGCACAACGTTCGCGCCGTCCAGAATCGTACGGGCGGCGTTCAGGTTGTTCTGGTTGATATAGGAACGCGCGCGTGCAAATTCCGCCGCATTCGGTCCGCTGTATGCCGAACCGTTCGTACGCGAATAACTGCCGGAATTATACGATCCTGAAGAATAGCCGCCGTTCGAGCCGTACGCGCCGGAAGAGCCGGACGCGGACTGTTTTTTCGTCAGCATTTCGTAGGCCTGGTTGATTTCCTTGAGCTTTTCTCCGGCCAATTCCTTTAAAGGGTTGTCCGTGTACTTGTCCGGATGGTACTTCTTTACCAATTCCAGATAGGCTGCACGAATTTCCTCCTGCGTGGCGTTTTCGCTCACACCCAGGACTTTGTAGGGGTTCATCTGATGTCTCCTTTATCCGTTGGCGGCGTCTGTCCGGCATTGCAGCAGCCTTCCTGCTGGAGCACGCGCCGCTGGACGCTTCGTAATCCCAATCGCATGATGTTTTCAATCAGCCCGCTCCGCGGGTCGATCGAAATCAGATCATACGCTTTTTCGGCTTCGGCCAGTGTGATATTCAATAAAAACCCGGCGGCGTCCCGCTGCATGCCGGAAAGCAGGAACGGGTTGTAAGCGCCGTCCTTTTCATCCTTTTCGCGGTCGTCCCATGCGTCTATCAGATAGACCCATTTGCCGAGGTTATAAAACATCCATTCGCAGGCGCGCCGTTCGGTTTCCGGCAGCGTCGGCGCAAAACGGATTACCGCCGCAAGAACTTGCCCGAAAGTATCGCTCGGCTCGTCGGTGGACGAAACCTCCGCCCTCTCAATTTCGTGCAATCGCTCCACGCCCGCATTCAGGGCTTCGTCGAGCTCCGGATGTCTTCTCGCGGCTTTTTTGCGGGCCGGCCGAAGCGCGGCGCGGGACGCGACGGACACGACCTTCTTTTCATCCAGGAGGTCGTCGCCGGCTTTGTACCACGCCAGCAGCACGTTGACGTCCGCGGCATAGTCCTGCGCGGCGGAAGGGTCCGCAATCGGGCGCTTCCCGCGATAGCAGCGAGGGCCGCAGTTCCCGCGGGTGAAAGACGCTTTTGTGCCCAGCGCGGAAAGGAACGCCGCAAGAAAAGCAGCGTCATAACTCAGCGCCAGCCGGTCGATCTGACCGTAACGCTTTCCTATGGCCTTGCATACGCCGCAGTAATGCGCGCGGTATTCCTGCTGCTCGCGCACCTTCAATTCGCACTCCAGCGGCCGTATATACCCGAACATGCGTCCTCCGTTTGCTGCACTATTGTTTGTATTTTACCATGATACGAACGATGATACCATCCCAATTTCGGTCGTTTTATGTGAACGAATGTGGCAGCGCGGACAAATAAACGCAAAAAGCGGCCGCTTGGCATATGGCGGCCGCCCTGCTGATTGGCATTATGGTTTATTTCCCGGCCAGATACGTGTTGATCTCGTCGATAAGCGAATCGACCTCGATTCCGTGAACCGCGCATGCCTGTTCAATGGATTCGCCATGCGCCATTGCGCAGCCAAGGCAATGCATGCCGGCGTTCATGAGAATTTCGGCGGTGCCTTCGTCCAGCTCGATCACCTGCTGGATAAGCATATCTTTGGTTGCCTGCATCTGTATGTCCCTCCGTCGTTTACATTAATTTCAGTTCGGATTAAATCCTACCGTTTTAGTAGTATATCATGTTTCTTCTAAAAAGCAACACTTTTCAACTTTTTGTTTCAAAAACATTTCCGCAGCGCGTGCAGGTCACGCGAATGCGCCCTTTCCCACGCGGCACGCGCAGCCGCTGCGTGCATTGCGGGCAAATGAGGTACTTGTACTGCCTGATTTCGCTCCATGTCGGATTCTTTTTCGCTTTGTGCGCGCGGTGCGTCTTCGGGCGCGGGGCGCCGCCTGATTTAAACGTCCGCTTAAACCAGTTTCGCACCGCCGTAACGGCGGCTAAAAACTTCATGTTCTCGCGATAGCGCCTGCTCTGGTCCTTACTGAACATGCGCACGACCAGGAGCACGAGCAAAATGGTCGATGCGCCGTTGATGATATACCGGGCGATGCTGCCATACTGGAAAAAGAACATGCCGACAATCGTCAGCACCAGCGCGGTAATCAAAATTGCGCGGTTGAGGTCGTCTAGATATCTTTGTTGCCGTTGAAACATGTGTATCCCTCGTTTTCGTCGCCGTTTCCCGGCGAATAATGCCTTTCTGTTTTCCGGTTAACCGAGCAGAAGCCGCGCGGTCAGCGGAGGCAACTGCAGGTTCAGCGCCCCGCCCTCCGCCGCAAACGATTCGCCGGTCAGAACGTCCTGCATCGTCTGCGGCAACGCAACGGCGGTTTCGCCGTCCGGGCCTTCCGCCAGATGTTCGGGCCTGAGCGAAACGTTCTGTTCGCGGTCGCTGCGGTTGACCACCAGCGCGGCGACCGTTCCGCCGTCCGGCAGGTAGCGCAACACTGCGAACACCTCCGGAGACAGCGCGCCCATGCGGCACATGCCCTTTTTCAGCGCTTCCGTGTCGCGCCGCGCATGCATCAGCGCGGCAAACGCCCGCATCGTCTCAGGGTTTTCGTCACCCCATGGGTATGTTTTCCGATTAAACGGGTCGGCCATGCCGGTCATCCCCGCTTCGTCGCCATAGTACACGCACGGCACGCCCGGCAGCGTCATCTGGATTGCGGTTGCAAGGATGAGCCGCGCAGCGCCTTTCTTTGCATCCGCTTCCTTCGGCCGATAGGCCGCCTGCCGCCGCCTCGAAAGGCTGCTGCGGTCCGGCGCGCCGGAAAGCGCGGTCGCCGCGCGGACGATGTCGTGCGAAGAAAGAAGGTTCAGGCAGGCTTCGTAAAAGGGTTTCGGGTAATGCTCGCACAGCATCTGCAGCGCATGGTTGAGCGCGTAAGCGTCCGACTTGCAGGTCAGAAACGAAATCACGGCTTCGGTGAACGGATAATTCATCGCGCTGTCGAGTTCGTCGCCGTCGACGTAGCCGCGCCTGCCCGCCGAGCCGTATTTGTTGGAGCAGTCTTCCCAGACCTCGCCGAGCAAAACGCCGTTCGGATCGTTCTGTTTGACGCGCTTCCTCAAAATGCGGATAAATTCGTCCGGCAACTCGTCCGCAACATCCAGCCGCCAGTCGGCCGCGCCGTCGTTTGCCCAGTGCCGGAGCACGCCGTTGTCGCCCGCGATAAAGTCCGTATAGCTTGGCTCCAGCTCGTCGACGTTCGGAAGCGACGGGAATCCCCACCAGCTGTCGTAATAGTCGTGGTCGCCATGGAACGTATACCACTTCCGGTACGGCGAGTTTTCGTCCTCGTACGCGCCGTCGTCCTCATATCGCGAAAACTTATCAAAATAGCGGCTGTCCGCGCCCGTGTGCGAAAAGACGCCGTCGAGCATGATGCGCATCCCCATGGCCCCGGCTTCCGAACAGAGCGCGCGAAATTCGTCTTCATTGCCGAAGATCGGGTCTACACGGTTGTAGTCGGCCGTATTATAGCGGTGGTTGCTCGCGGATTCGAAAATCGGGTTGAGATAGATCGCCGTTACGCCGAGGTCCCTGAGGTAGGGCAGTTTTTCGCGGATGCCGTTGATATCCCCGCCGAAAAAATCGTCCGGCTCATAATCGTCCTGCCCGGGCGACGGCGCATAGCAAACCTCCTCCGACCAGCGGTCGTGGATGCGGATAAACCGTCCTTTTTCAATGTGGTATTGTGCGCGCGTATAGAAATCTTCCCAACTGCTGCGGCGGAACCGGTCCGGAAAAATCTGGTAAACGATCCCTTCGCGCCATTGCGCGGGCGTTGAAAACGCGCCGTCGAAAACGGTGATCTGGTAAGCGCGCGGTTCGTGCGGATAGAGCGCGCCTTCGCCGCTGTCCGCCCCGTAGTAGTGCGTCTGTCCGTCCTGCGTGGCGATCACGAAATAATACCACACAAGCCCCGGATGGTCCGGCATCGTGGCCGTCGTCTGTGCGCGCCCGTTCTGGACGGGCATGTCCAGAAAGCTCTCTTTGCCGTCCTGCGTATAAAGCCTGAGTTTTACGTTTGCGTTTGCTTCCCCGCAGTCCGCTTCAATGCGAACCTGCGTCCCGCACGCAACCGCGCCCTGCGGCCTGCGGTAGGAAAGATAACGCGAATGATGTCTGAATGCAA
>CAYUUB010000191.1:0-4556 GCA_964447725.1 uncultured Oscillospiraceae bacterium | reverse complement strand
TAACAAGGCCGTCTGGCCGAGCACCGGCAACTACTGCCGCGGCGGCGCGTACGACTCCGTCCTGCTGGCCTGCGACTCCGTCGCGATCCTGCCCGCGGAGATGAGCCGCGAGCGCTTCGACTGGCTCAAGACCGTCGCGGGCGAAATCATCGCCACGCCGGGCTGCGAATCCAACGTCAAGGAGATCTTCGACAAGACGTGGGAACTGCGCAAGACGCGCAACGACGTCGTCATCTTCAACCAGTTTGACGAGATGGGCAACACGCTCTGGCATTATCAGATCACCGGCGAAGCGATCGAGGAAGTTTACGAAGCGATCAAGCGCGACGGCGACAATTTTGCGGGCGCGGCCTTCACCTCCGGCAGCGCGGGCACGATGGGCTCCGGCGACTACCTGAAGGAAAAATATCCGCACGCCAAGCTCGCCGTCGGCGAAGCGGTGCAGTGCCCGACGCTGTTGAACAACGGCTTCGGCGGCCACCGCATCGAAGGCATCGGCGACAAGCACGTGCCGTGGATCCACAACGTGAAGAACACCGACATGGTCATCGCAATCGACGACGAGGACAGCCAGAAGCTGCTCCGCCTGTTCAACGATCCGGTCGGGCAGAAATACCTCGCCGAGGTGGTGGGCGTCCCCGCGGACTTCGTCGAGAAGCTCCCGCTCATGGGCATCTCCGGCATCGCGAACCTGCTTTGCTGCATCAAGATGGCGAAGTATTACGAGATGGACGAGCACGACGTGATCGCGAGCGTGCTGACCGACTCGTCCGAAATGTACAAGAGCCGCATCCGGGAGCTCGAAGAATCCGACGGCGCGTACACCGAGGCGATGGCCGCCGCGGACTATTCCGAGCATCTGCACGGCATCCGCACGGACTATCTCGAAGAGCTCACTTACGAGACGCGCAAGCGCATCCACAACCTCAAGTACTACACCTGGGTCGAGCAGCAGGGCAAGACGTACGCGGAGATCAACAGGCAGTGGTACGACAGGCACTACTGGACCGACATGCACGCGCAGGTGGACGACATCGACGAGCTCATCAACGAGTTCAACGACCAGACCGGCCTCCTCAAAAAACTGTAACCTGCAAAACGCAACCAAAGGGCCGCCGCAGCCAAGCTGCGGCGGCTTTTTTGCGCTGTTCGGGACTGCCGCGGAACGTATTTGCTTTTCCGTACGGGGACGGCGCGCAGCGGATGTGCCTGCAAAAAAAACGGGTCAATCGTTGAAAAACGACAAAATCATCAAAATCGTTATAGTATTCGGCAATAATACGCTTTAATCCTGCGTTGATCATGCGACTGGTCGTTATTAAAATAAAGATGAAATACAAAATAAAACTGTATCGTGCGTTTCGCGGCCGATCGACGGGCCGCGCAAGGGCCGCATGAAACGTCCGGTGCGGGAAAGGCGGTAAAACGTTGAAGAAAAAGACAATCCTGTGCCTGGCCGTCCTGATAGTGCTGTCGCTTTGTTTTACCGCGTGCGGGAGTACGCCTTCCGACGTGGTGCGGACGTATATGAACGCTTTCAGCAAAGGGGATATCAACGGAATGCTCGATTGCATCGAACCGGATTCAGCCGCGCTGATCGAAGGGGCAACCGGAATTGCTGCGAGCCAGTTTGGACTGGACGCGGCCACGCTGATGGGCATGTCCCCGGGGTTGATGTCGATTATGAACGCGTATGGGTATGGATACAGCGTGGATTACACGATCGTCGGCGAAACCGTTCACGGAGACACGGCGACCGTCACCGTCGACTTTGAACTTTCAGCAGATGGCGAAACGATGATGTCGGACGAAAACGCGGAGGTGGCGCTAGTTAAAACTGACGGCAGGTGGTACATCGCGCTGAGCTAGTGCCGGGCGCATCGCTCCGGTAAAATCCTGAGGAGTCATGAATGAAAAACCAAAGGAGGAACCGCCTTGTTCGGCGGTTCCTCAGCCTGTTAAAAAAGTCCAGGGGATTGTTAAGGGTCGCAACCCTTAACCCGTATATTCCGGCTGCGGCGGTTGAACCGCCGCAACGGATCGCCCGTTTCGGGCGGTTTCTCCGTGCGTTTTGCCGCCCGGGAGCCCGAAGGGCGAGAGGCAAAACGTGGTTATCCCGTCAAAAAACATGTTTTTTGACGGTCTCGAGGAACCGCCTTGTTCGGCGGTTCCTCTTTTTACCGATTGTGATTCGGTTTTTTCCGTTACAGCCCCTTGATTGCGCAGCCGAGCACGAGCAGCAGCCAGCCCGCCGCAAGCAGCCAGAAGGCGATGGACGAAATAGCGGGGATGATTCCGAGGGTGCCGAGGACACCGAGCGCGCCAAGGATCACGGAAATCCAGAATGTCGCCTTTTTAGGTGAACGCATAATACAACCTCCATAACTTAAAGAATAATTTCCGAACGGAGGACTCCGTTCACCTCGGAGTATATGGGAATTCGTCCAAACGAGCAAACTGAACCAATGGTATAAAAACAGAGATAATCAACGAGAAATGCCGAATACGCGAATAATTCGGAATAATTTCACGTCAGCTCGCTTCAAAGCAACACCGCCGGATTATTTGGCTTCCGCCACGCCGCCGGCGTCACGACTCGCTCGTCAGGTCGTCGGCGATGGGGACCTTCCGTTCAAACAGGAAGCCGAACAGGATGATGACGGCAAGGTATGCCAGAACGGCGATCTGGAGTACGCTCGAGAACGTCGAAAGCAGCGCATACGCCTGGAAGACCGCCAGGATGATGCTCACGATGCAGATCGCCGTGATCCACTTTTTCGGAAGCTTGAACACGCTCTTTTCGTAAAGGTCCGGGCGCTTCTTCATCATGCGGATCAGCGCGATCGGGACGATCGAGCAGCCGAGCAGCGCCGTGCTGCAGCAGAGGTCCGCGGCGGTCGCAATCGGGATGCGGAAGATGAGCGGGACCATGCCGATGATCCAGAAGAGCGTCAATAACGCGACGGGAATGCCGGTCTTTTGGTTCACCTTGCCCATTTTCCCCGGGAGCCAGCCGTCCTGGCAGGCGGAGATCAGCGGCTTTGTCACATAGCTGTAGGTCGCGTTGATGGTGGACGCCGTTGCGCCGAGGCCGCCGCCGATGATGAAGATATAGAACAGCGCCTTCGGGAAAATCTGCTCCGCAACGGCTGCGAGCGACGCGTCGGTCACGCTCTGCCAGGGGAGCACGCCGCTGGCGACGATGCCGATGAGCGCGTAGATCACGCCGACGCCGAGCGTCCCGACTATGATGCCGAGCGGGATGTCGCGGCCGGGGTTCTTCATTTCGGACCCCATGCCCGCCATGAACGTCCCGCCCGCCATGGCGAAGCTGAGCAGCGCCGCCGCCGTCACCATGCCCATCGCGCCGTCCGGGAACATATTTTCCGGTTGGACGAGCGCGGCGTAATCGACCTCGGACATGCCGAAACCGATGAACAGGGCCAGCGTGACGAGCAGCAGGATGACGATGACGTTCTGCACGACGGAGAGGTTATGCGTGCCGAGCAGGTTGATGATGAAAAACAGCGTTAAAACGCCCATCGCCGTAATGTACGGATCGACGGCGGGGAAGAGGATGCCGAAATATTCCGCAAAGCCCAGCGCGTAAACGGAAAAACAAATGAACGAGGGGATATAGGTCATGATGTAGAAAAATCCCCATTTTGACCCGATCAGCCGGCTGGAGTATTTATAGGACGCGCCCGCCGACGGCGCGGCCGAGCTCAACTGCGCAACGGGCAGCGAAATAATAACGGTCAGCACCGCGCTGAGAAGGTATGCGAGCGGAACGCCCGTTCCGGTGCGCGTGATGGCGACTCCGGTCAGCGTCATCACGCCCGCGCCGATGATCAGACCGACGGTCATGGCGATGACGTCCTTCGTGTCCAGAACGCGCTTGAGGTTCTGTTCCTGATTCTTCATGCCTGTTCGGCTCCTTCCTTTCAAGATCGAAAAAGATCGTGTGGTGTCCTGTGTCTACAGATACAACATAAACGAATGAAAGCGGCGCGTCAATCGTTTCATATAGGATATCGCTATCGCAATAAAACGGCATTGGCCATCAGAAAAGCTGATAGCGATCGGTATCAGGATTATCGATACCAAACGGCGCTGAAATTGCTATAATGAAAACGGCGGAAAAACAACGGCGGACGTAGATGTGAAAAAACGATTATGATACGATGGACGGGAGGCAAGGGAAATGAATCTTCAGCAGCTCAGGTGTGTGGCCGCGGTTGCGGAAAGCGGATCGTTCAGCAAGGCGGCAAAGAAGCTCTATCTGTCGCAGCCGAGCGTCAGCGCGATCGTAAAGGAGCTGGAAAACGAACTCGGAATCACGATTTTCGAGCGGAGCAACCGGGGGGTCACGATGACCATGCCGGGCGCGCAGTTATTAAAGCTCGCCCAGCAGATGCTCGAATGCGAGGAAACCATCCGCGAAACGTTCACCGCGGACGCGGAGCGGCGCACGGCGGTCTTTTCGGTCGCGTCGCAGCATTATCCGTTCGTCGGCAGCGCGATGATCGCGCTGATACGCGAGTCGGACGCAAAGA
>CAYUUB010000190.1:0-4595 GCA_964447725.1 uncultured Oscillospiraceae bacterium | reverse complement strand
AGAACGCGCTGACGATGCCGAGCGCAAGGAACGAATGCGTATGGATCAAAGGAAGCGCGCTGGCGAAAACGGCCAGCGGCGTAAAAGCGGACGTATCCCTTTTGATCGCGGCGCGATAGAGCAGGAACAGGCTCGGGAACAGCAGCGCCCAGCCGAAGAGGAGCGCGCGCTGCGGAATCATCATGTCCGCAATCGGGTTGACCCACCGCAACCCGTTGGAAACGAAATTCGTCGGCGTTTCGTAAAACGCGGTGAAAAGGCGCGTGAGATTGTCCGGATTGTCCTTCAGAAGATCGAAAAAGTACCAGAAACCGAATCCGCCGCCGATGAAAAACAGCAACATGGAAAACACGGCCTTGCGCTGCTGTTTCAGCCAGCCTTCAAAGAAACAGTAGACGCCGAAAATGACGAGCAGAAACGCATAGGACGCCGTCAGCATAACGGCAAAGCGCAGGCTCGTGCCGAAGAGGTAGAACGTTGCGCCAACGCTTTCCGACAGGAACGGATAGCGGACGGGGATGCCGACGCAGATGGAATACATCGGCGGGAACGTGCCCTGCGTGGCGATACTGGAGATAAACCCGAGATGCATCGCCAGATCGCCATAAGTCGACTGCCCGACATAGAGCGCGCCGTCGCGTTCGACGATCGTATGCGAAGAAAGCAGGACGAAACACAAAAGGAAAAGAAGCCCGCCGGTGATCAGGACGGGCAGTTCCTTTTTCCAGGGGGTCTGCGTAAGCGACCGTCTGCGCGAAAGCAAAAAGCAAACCGAGCCGATTGCGCAGCCGGCGACAAGTCCGAGAATCTGCGAAAGCAGCACGAACCCGAATACAAACGAAAACAGCGCGGGGAGCCAGATCAGCATCAAAAGCCCGAAAGCCAGGCCGAGCCATACGCGAATCAGCGGCCGGTCGCGATAGAACGCCAGCCTGGAGACGCCGAGCCCCGACAGCGCAAACAATAACAAATAGATGAAAGAAACGATAATCGCCATGATAACAGCCTATACTCCCTTAGCGCACGAAAAAAGCGGCGGTTGTCGACAGGCAAGACTGCCGGTTGAACCAATCGCCGCCCCAAAACGTTATTTAAAAACGTTGAAATATTTAGCAAACGGCTCGACGGTGTCGTTCAGATTTTGGATCGCCTCGTTCAGTGCGTCGACGTCGATTTCATTCAGCTTCTGAACGCCTGTTTTCAGCTCTGCAATGGCGGAATTCAACGTATCGATATCCAGCTCTTCGAGAACGGAAACGGCGTCGCCGACGGACGTAAACGTTTCGTCCGCAAGCTGCGAAAAGTGATCGACGTCGGCCATCAGCGCTTCCGTGTCGAACTGCTTGACGACTTCAAGCGCTTCGCTCGCGTCCTCGCCGACGCTTACGACGACCGGCACGATAACGATGCATGCCGTGACGATGGCCGCGGTCAGAATCGCGAGCAGCGCAACGCTGATGCGCGACAGAACGAGACGTTTGTGCTCCGTCTTTTTTTGCGTCTCGGAATTGAGGAACAGTTCCCGAACATAATCGATCGTTTCAAAATTTTGACTGCCATGATCGTCGCCAGCCTGCTTGCTAACGAGGTCGAGGGGCTCGTCCGAACGCGTTTCATCCATTGCCCGCAACTCCTTTGATATTTTTTGTCAGTATATCACAGATCGGTTATAATAAAAAGATATCGGACCGATGCGCTACGGGAGGAGAAGAACATGAAACGAAGCGAAAAAGAAAAACGGCGCTACTGCCGCGCCATACGGCTGTCCACGTCGGTCGGCGAACTGATCATACGCGGGAACGACCATGCGGTCTGCAGGATCGACCTGGCTTCCCCCGACGACGACGCGGTTTCGCAAACGTGCCCGGGCAGCCCGGCTCTGACGCAGGCGGCGAAAGAACTGGGCGAATACTTTGCCGGTAAGCGCAAAGAATTCACGTTCGATCTGGAGCCGGAAGGAACCGCGTTTCAAAAAGACGTTTGGAACGAACTGCTGAAGATTCCATACGGGGAAACGGCGACCTATGGCCAGATCGCTATGGCGGTCGGCAATCCGAAGGCCGCGCGCGCCGTCGGCATGGCCTGCAACAGAAACCCGATCTGGATCGTCGTTCCCTGTCACCGGGTCGTCGGCGCGAACGGTGCGCTGGTCGGCTATGCGCTGGGCACGGGGATGAAGCGATCGCTCCTTGAACTCGAACGGGAGAACAGGACATAGCCCTTGCCGGCTTAAGCGGTTTACCGGTTCATTTTATATAATTTTTCTTTGTGCGCAAACCTATTGACAATACTCTACCGAAATGCTATGCTTTGTTAGCAATACAAGTAATTTGGTAGGGTATTTTACGTATGAAATTGTCCACACGAAGCAGGTACGGATTAAAAGCGGTTGTCGATCTGGCCGTATACTACGGCGAGGGTCCTGTTTCGCTGCCGACGCTCGCGGGAGCGCAGGGAATATCGGAAGGATATCTGGAGCAATTGCTGAGGGAACTGAAAAAAGGCGGCGTCGTCAACACGGTGCGCGGTGCGCAGGGCGGCTACGAACTGACGACCGACCCCGCGAAACTGTCCGTGCAGAAGGTGCTGAGCCTGCTGGAAGGTTCGACCGCCGTGGTCGATTGCGTCGGAACGGAGCCGTACGATTGCAAAAACGCGTGCACGTGCTCGGCCCGCCCTTTATTCTTAAAACTCCAGTCGCGTATCAACGACGTGCTGGAACAAACCTCCATCCGCGACCTTGCGGACGACTATATTCAGCAAAAACGGCGCATTCTGGGCAAGGACGGCCTTTGCGAGTAATCCGCCGGTTTGATTACGTTATAACAGGAAAGAGGACATAGACTGTATGCAGAGAGTGTATTTGGACAACGCCGCGACGACAATGGTGCGGCAGGAGGTTTTGGACGCGATGATTCCCGCGTTTACGACCTATTACGGCAATCCGTCGAGCCTGCATGAATACGCGCGCGAAGCGGGAAAGCTGGTCGACGAGGCGCGCGGGAAGGTGGCGACCGCCATCGGCGCAGAGCCGGATGAAATCGTATTTACCGGCGGCGGTTCCGAGAGCGACAACATGGTGCTTCGCGGCGCCGTGGCTGCAAACAGGAAAAAGGGGAAGCACATCATCACGTCCGCGGTGGAACACCATGCGGTGCTTTACACGCTGAAGGCGATGGAGCGGGAGGGCGTTGCGGACGTTACGGTCCTTCCCGTTGACGAATACGGCTTTGTTACGGCGGAGCAGGTAAAAGAGGCGATTCGCGACGACACCGTGCTTGTGAGCATCATGTTCGCAAACAATGAGGTCGGGACGATCATGCCGATCGCTCAAATCGGCGAAGTCTGCCACGACGCCGGCGTGTGGTTCCATACCGACGCCGTCCAGGCTACGGGGCACGTTCCGATTGATGTGAACGAAATGCACATCGACATGCTGTCCATGTCCGCGCATAAATTCCACGGGCCAAAGGGCGTCGGCGCGCTGTACATCCGCAAGGGCATCCGCATTCCGTCCCTGATCATCGGCGGCGGGCAGGAAAAGAAGCGCCGCGCCGGCACGGAGAACGTACCCGGCATCGTCGGCATGGGTAAGGCGATCGAACTCGCCGTCGAACACATGGACAAAAATGCAAAACGCGTCGGCGCGCTGCGCGACAAGCTGATTCAAGGCATTCCGGCCGCCATTCCGGACGTAAAGCTGAACGGCCACCCGACGAAGCGTCTGCCGAACAACGTGAATTTCAGTATTCGCTTTATCGAAGGCGAATCCATCCTTCTGATGCTGGACATCAACGGCATCGCCGCATCCAGCGGGTCCGCCTGCACGAGCGGTTCGCTCGACCCTTCGCACGTGCTGCTCGCCATGGGGCTGTCGCACGAAGTCGCGCACGGGTCGCTGCGGCTGACGCTGTCCGAATTTACGACCGAGCAGGAGATCGATTATGTGCTGGATATCCTGCCGCAGATTGTGCAGCGTCTGCGCGACATGTCGCCGCTGTACCATAAATAAGCAAACAAATAAGGAACGGACGGTTGAAACGGACCGTCGCTTGGAATAAAGGAGAGAGAAGAATGTACACGGAAAAAGTAATGGACCACTTTGAGCATCCGAGGAACGTCGGCGAGATCGAAAACGCCAGCGGTGTCGGCACTGTCGGGAATCCGAAGTGTGGCGACATCATGCAGATTTTTCTGGATATCGACGAAAACGAAGTGATCCGCGACGTAAAGTTCAAAACTTTTGGTTGCGGGGCCGCCGTTGCGACAAGCTCGATGGCAACCGAGATGATCAAGGGCAAAAAGGTCGATGAAGCGCTGAAGCTGAGCAACGCGGCCGTTGTGGAGGCTCTCGAAGGGTTGCCGCCGCAGAAGATTCATTGCTCCGTGCTTGCCGAAGAGGCGGTCAAGGCGGCGATTGAAGACTACGTGAAGAAGCGGGATGCAAAAAAATAAACAGCGTTTTTCATTTGTCAATATCCAAATCGATGAAAAACTGTAGACCCCATCATGCGATGAACGAAGTGAGCTTCAAACTCACTTCAGCCTGTCAAAAAAGTCCAGGGGATTGTTAAGGGTCGCAACCCTTAACCCGT
>CAYUUB010000189.1:0-4629 GCA_964447725.1 uncultured Oscillospiraceae bacterium | reverse complement strand
ACGTAAAGCGCGAGCAATAGCTGCCGTTGTAGGTGTCGATCAGGTCGCTGAGCTTGAGCACGCCGGAATCGCCGGTCGTGCCGGAGACGCGGACATGCACATTGTTCAGGTAGAACGAAACCTCCTCGTAATACGGCAGCGCGGCTTTATGAATTCGCCACGGCTCCTGCCCGTCGACGCAGTCGAACGAGACGATATATTCGTTTTCCCAGTCCGGGTCGGCGACGATGTAGCGCGCGTAGACCCACTGATAGCGGTAAAGGAACGCGTCCTTGTCCTTGAAAAAACGGAGCGCCGCAGCGTAGCTGTCGTTGCTGAAATCAGACTTTTTAATGGTGTTCCAGGTATCCGAAAGGACGTAAAATTTCGTTTTATAGATTTCTTTCGGCGTCGTTTGGCCGGTGCTGCTCGCGGTGATCGAGAGCGTATGGATTCCGGCTTGCAACTGCGAAAACTGCACGAGGGAATCCAGAGATGCGCTTTCCTGCGTAAGATCGTCGTCCAGCGGATAGGAATAGACGCACTTGGCGGGATCGAACGTAACGCTCTGCGTGTAGGGATAAAAAAGGTCTTCGTTATAGGCGCAGTCGATGCTGACGGCGACCGAAAGCAGGGGATAGTTGCTCTGCACCGTGCCGCGAAGCTTGTACGCTTTGCCGAGCGGGAGGCGGTCGTCCTCGGTCGGCATGGGGTCGTCCGCGCTCTCGTCGAAGGTCAGCACGGATTCCGGAGACGGGACCGGCGTCGGCGCCGGCGATTCGGCCGGCGAGGGCGTGAGCAACACGACCTCCGCCGTCGCCTGCTCCCTGCGCAGCTTTGCGCGGATGGGCAGGACGATCGCCAAAAACAGCAGGCACGCGGCGCAGACGCAAACAAGGGCGATCACGGCCGCGCCGCGCATGCCGACGCCGCGCCCGCTTTGCCCGGCGTCGCGCCCGGAGCGCTTTTTTTGCATTTTTTTCCTGTTACGCAACATACCCCTATTCTAGCACAACGGGCGGATTTTAAAAACGCAGATTGCACACGACAGCGGTTGTACTTGGCAACAGTTAAAGGCGGAAACGTTGCGAATCTTTTGACAGCGAATGTGCGCAATGGTACAATATGCGTTGAAGGATCGATTGTTTTCCGCCGTAAAAATTTTATGATTTTTATTGGCGCATTCCCAGATATCAGAAACCAAACCACAAGAAAAGAGGGACTCTTCATGTCCATACTGATGGCTGCGATCGTTCCGCATCCGCCGCTTATCCTGCCGGAAATCGGGAAAGGGCAGGAGTGGGGGATCCGCAAGACGAGCGAAGCGTACCGCGAGGCCGCGCGGCGGATTCGGAAGACGAATCCGGAAACGCTTGTTATTTTATCGCCCCATACGACTTGCTATGCCGACTACTTTCATATTTCACCCGGCACGAAGGCGCGCGGCGACTTCAGCCGGTTCGGTGCGAAGAGCATCGGCGTGAGCGTGTTTTATGACGAGGAGTTCGTCAAAGCGCTCGAACTTGCGGCGAAACGCGCGGGTATCCCCGCGGGAACGCGCGGCGAGCGCGACAAAGCGCTGGACCACGGAACCATGATACCGCTGATTTTTCTGGCCGAACCGGAACTCTCCTGCGAAGTCGTCCGGATCAGCCTTTCGGGACTGGATGCCGTTGCGCACTACCGGCTGGGCAAATGCATCAAAAAAGTCGCCGAAGAGCTCGACCGCGACGTCGTGATCGTCGCAAGCGGCGATCTGTCGCACAAACTGACCGAAACCGGGCCGTATGGATTTTCAGCGGAAGGCCCGGTGTTTGACGAAAAAGTAACAAAAGCCATGGCAGAGGGCGATTTCCTTTCAATGATGACGTTCGACCCGCAGCTTTGCGAATCCGCAGCCGAATGCGGGCTTGGGTCGTTCCGCATCATGGCGGGTGCGTTCGACCGGCAGACGGTGAAGAGCGAACTGCTCTCCTATGAAGGGCCGTTCGGCGTGGGGTATGCGGTCGCCTGCTTTACACCGGACGGAGAGGACGAATCCCGTGCGTTCGACATCCGCTGCCAGCAGGAGGAAAGCAAACGCATGAATGCAATCCGCGGACAGGAAGACGCGTATGTGCGCCTGGCAAGGAATACGATCGAAACGTTTGTGAAAACGCACGACACGCCCGCGCTTCCGGACGATCTGCCGGAAGAGATGACGAACGGCCGCGCAGGCGTGTTCGTATCGCTCAAAATCCGCGGCAAACTGCGCGGATGCATCGGGACGATCTCCGCCGTGACGGACAGCATTGCCGAAGAGGTCGTCCGAAACGCCGTATCGGCCTGCAGCGAGGACCCGCGGTTTTCGCCGGTGACGGCGAATGAGCTGGACCGTATCGACTACAGCGTCGACGTGCTCGGTCCGACCGAGAAGATCGATTCGACTGACGCGCTGGACGTCAAGCGCTACGGCGTGATTGTTACGTCCGGCTACCGAAAGGGGCTGCTGCTGCCGAACCTGGACGGCGTCGACACGATCGAAGAGCAGCTGCGCATCGCAAAGCGCAAGGCGGGCATTCCGGAGAACGAGCGTTGCCGTATGGAGCGTTTTGAGGTGGTGCGGCACAAGTGAAACAGGTGTGCGGGATCTGCCCGCGCCATTGCGCGCTGGAAGAAGGGCAGACCGGATTCTGCCGGGCGCGCGTGAACCGCGGCGGGAAAATCGAATGCGGCAACTATGCGCGCGTGACCGCGCTTGCGCTCGATCCCATTGAAAAAAAGCCGCTCGCGCGGTTTCGTCCCGGCTCGAAAATTCTTTCCGTCGGCAGCTACGGCTGCAACCTGCGCTGCCCGTTTTGCCAGAACCATGAAATCTCCATGGCGGACGAAACGGACGCCGCGTTCAGGACCATCAGCCCGGCGAAGCTCGCCGCCCTTGCGAAAGAGTACGAACGGGACGGGAACATCGGCGTTGCGTTCACCTACAACGAACCGCTGATCGGCTACGAATATGTGCGCGACTGCGCGGCGCTGGCAAAGCAAAGGGGGCTTTGCACCGTTCTGGTCACAAACGGGACGATCTGCGAGAGTCCCTGGCTGGAGCTGCTGCCGCTGATCGACGCGGCGAACATCGACCTGAAGGGCTTTTCCGAGGAATGCTACAAGGCCGTCGGCGGCGATTTTGAAACGGTGAAGCGGGCGATCGCGCTTGCCGCGGAACGCATTCACGTAGAGGTGACGACGCTGGTCGTTCCCGGGCTGAACGACGACGAAAGCATGATGCGGGAGCAGGCGAAATGGCTCGCCGGGCTCCGGGGCGACGTTACGCTGCACATCTCGCGGTTTTTCCCGATGTACCGGATGCGCGGGCTTGCGCCGACGCCGGTGGGCGATATCGAAAAGCTGGTGCGGACCGCAAAAGAGTATTTGCCGCACGTCTACAGGGGAAACTGCTGAGGCCTTGCGGCGCGCGGAGATGAATTTTAAATAAACAACCGATTCGGGCGGCGAACGGCCGCCGAAAGGAGAAAAACATGATTAAAACGGCCGGACAACAGACAGTCCGCGTGGCGGAGAACTTACGCGGCGGCGAGGGAGCGGTGACGTTCCATGAATTTTTATCGGCGCAGGAAGCCTTCGGAGCGGGGCGCCTGTTTTCCAGAAGCGTGCTCCCCAGCGGCGCGTCGATCGGCACGCACAGCCACGACGGAGAGTTTGAGGTTTACTATGTGCTTTCCGGCGTTGCGGACGTGACGGACGACGGCAAACCCTGCCGGCTGCGCGCCGGCGATATGCATGTCTGCCAAAGCGGGCATACCCATTCGCTGAAAAACAACGAAGAAGAGGATCTTGACGTCGTCATGCTGATCCTCTATGAAAACCCCGCGCATATGTAAGGTGCGCGTGCCGGATGCACGTATCTGAACCAAGGATGCGAAGGTGCGTTTTTCCTGCCTTGAAGCGCTTCGGCAAGCATGCTATCATGTACGCATGGAACAAAAGATAAACAAACATAAAAGAGCCGGAGCATGGACGCTTGTCTGCGTGCTTGCGCTGGCTGTTTTACTGTCGCTGCTGGTCTGGCGCGTCCCGTTCGGGTACGACTGGACGGACGAGGCGTATTACTCGGCGATTACGTATCGGCTGTTGCAGGGCGACCGGCTGCTCGTCGACACATGGGAAGTGCACCAGTTTTCCGCGCTGCTTTCCGCGCCGGTGCTTGGGGCTTATCTGGCGCTGAATGGCGGAAGCGCGGACGGATGTATTCTGTTCATGCGTTACTTTTATGTTTCATTTCAGTTTCTTGTGAGCGTTTATGCGTTTTTCGTTTTCAGAAAACGCAGCGGGAACCTCGCTGCTTTCTTTGCAGCGGCGATGCTGCTCGGATACACGCACTATGCGATCAACAGCTTTTATTACGATTCGATGGCGCTGCTGTTCAGCGTTTTGTCCGTCCTGCTGGTGTTTGAGTTTTTCGAGAGGGGCAGCGGCGGTTTCTGGAGGCCGGCGGCTGGCGGCGCGGCCTATGCGGCATCCATCCTGGCGTTTCCATACTTTGTTTTATCGCTGCCGGTGTATATAGCGTACTGGTGGATACGCATAAGGAAAGGCGGACCGGGCAGGCGGAACGGCCGCGGCGCGCTTTGGTTCCTCGGCGGCGCCGCCGCG
>CAYUUB010000188.1:0-4655 GCA_964447725.1 uncultured Oscillospiraceae bacterium | reverse complement strand
CTCTTGGGTTTTATCAGAAGGCTTCTCGGCATCGGCGTGACCGCCGGAGCGACCGTTGCGGCGGTCAAAGTTGCGGAACAGTATAAGGAAAACAACCCCAACGGCGTGCAGGATGTCAACGGCGACGGCAAAGCGGACGCGGCGGACGTCATGATCGAAGTCGCCAAAGCCGCGAGCGAAGTCTATAACGACGCGGTGGAAACCATCCAGAGTAAGAAAAAATCGGTCGACTGATTTCACTCTGAACGAGGTGCAAGCGGTTTATGTCTGATCCATACTGGGAAAAGCTCTGGCAATCGGAGGATGCCGGCGAATTGGCCCGCTATATCCAGGGGCACATGAAATCCAGTCCCGCGTTTCTGGAGCTGTTTCGGCAGCGGCACGTTTCCTCGGTATGCGACGCGGCCTGCGGGTTTGGCGCCTACAGCGCCATGCTGTCCGCAAACGGGTTCCATGTCGGCGGCTTCGATGTTGCAGGCAGTTCCGTCGAGCTGACAAAAGCTTTGCTCAAAAACGCCGGCTTGACGTTCGGCGAGTACAAAACCTGCGACATTTGCGATATTGCGTTTCCCGGCGAAGCCTTCGACGCGGTCGTCGCGCATGCGGTCGTCGACCACTTGACGGCGGAGCGTGCGAAAACAGCCCTGAACGAATTGCTTCGGATTGTAAAAAGGGACGGCCTTGTCTACCTTTCTTTCGATCCGCTGGAAGACGACGACCTTGCGCAGCCGCACGAAGTCCTTTCCGACGGCAGTTTTCCGTATAGCAGCGGCGACAGAAACGGGCTGTTGTTTCACTATTATTCCGAAGAGGACATCGGCTGCCTGCTCGCCGGTTTCCACATTGTCTATCAAAACGAAACGCCGAGAGGGGAGAGGGAATTTATCCTGCAAAAAAACGGACGATCCCTTTTGTGAATCGTATTCGCGCATATGTGTAATTTGACTGAACAAAGCCGCCCGCAGCAACGGGCGGCTTTGTTCTTGGCGTATTTACGCTCCCGTTTTCCCTTCCGCGGCGTGCCGCGCCTGCAGCTCCGCGACGACTTTCGCGTGGCTCTCGCGCGTGATCGGATAGCGCATCAGCATCGGCACGCAGATCAACAGGAAAAACGCCGGCAGGATGGCAAACATCGTCCGTATGCCAAGCAGCGCGGTGCCTGTCTGCTGCGCGCCTTCGACATAACCGGTAAGCTTCAGCCCCCAGCCGCAAATCGCGCTGCCGAGCGCGCCGGTGACCTTCCCCGCCATGGCGTTCATGCCATAGTAAATACCCTCGCGGCGTTCGCCGGTTTCCATCTCGTCATACTCGATCACGTCCGGCATCATGCTGTGCGGGCAGACCCATTGACTCGAAAACCCGGCCCCTGCGACAAACGCAATGATATAGATCATCGTGCTTTGCCGGTTCGGTAAAAAGAAGCTTACGATCAGCGCCACGCAGGCAATCGTCAGCCCGAGCGCATATGTTTTCGCCTTCCCGATACGGCCGGCCACCTTCGCGCAGGGGACGAGGAACACCGCCAGCGTGCCGAGCATCAGCACCATCACGAGCGACTGCGTCGCCGCCATGTCCAGCTGATAAATCAGATAATACGGGAGCATGGTCGTCACCAGCGTGAACGCCGTGCTCATGATCATGGAGATCGTGAGGTATTTCGTAAAAGGACGGTTCTTGAGCGTATTCATGATCGCGCGTACCGGCGGCATCGTCGTCGGCGCGTCGTTGACCGCGGGTTTGTTCCTTACGAACAGCCCGGGGATCAGCACCGTGACCGCCGCAAGGACGCCGAACGCCAGGCCGACCATGGCCCAGGCCTGCCGCGGCGTCCCGCCCTGCATGTTCTGAATCACCAGCGCCAGCGTGGTCGCGATGCCGGCGCCAAAGATGTAACCGACGATGTTGAATATCATGCGGTATGTGGAAACGGACGTGCGTTCGTCGTAATCCGTCGTCAGTTCGGCGGTCATGGCGTAATATGCGGTGACGATCAATGTGTTGAACGTGTCGAACAGCACAAACGTTCCGATGATGGCAAAAAACGCGACGACGTTGGACATGCCTTCCGGCAGGGACAGCAGCAGCCAGAACGAAAGCGCGAGCGGGATCGGGCAGAAAATCAGATACGGCCGCCGCCTGCCCCAGCGGGACTTCGTTTTATCCTCGAGATATCCGAACAGTACGTCGTTGACCATATCCCATGTCAGTTTGCCGACGAGAATCGCCGTTCCGGCGATGCCCGGATCGATATGCACGACGTCCGTATAATAAAACAGCATGTAAAATTGCAGCAGCGCCGTAATGGCCGACATGCCAAAATCGCCCACGCCGAATTTCAATTTGGTCCATACCGACAGTTTGCCCGGTGATCTCATGCGGAAGTTCCCCTTTCAATATACGGTTTTTCTTTTTGTGGCTGTATGATTATTTTGATCGAAATGTGTATATGGCTATTTTACCCTTGTCACTTCAGTTGCACAAGGCCTTATCGCCTGCTTTTCACCGGCAATTCCATTAAGGCTGCCGCCGTCGCCTCGCTCACATCCGCCAAATCTCGGGGCTGGACGCCGAAACCGCAATCGCGCCGGCGTTGAGCGCGGCGATAACGTCCTCCTTTTCGTGGATGAATCCGCCCGCGATGATCGGCACGTCCACGCGGCCGCGCAGTTCCGCGATCACCTTTGGCAAAAGGCCCGGCAATATCTCGACAAAATCCGGCTTGCTGGTCCGAATCTGCGCTTCAAAACTGCCCAGCGAACGGGAGTCCAGCATAAAGCCGCGTTGAATCGCGACCATGCCGAGCTGTTTTGCGCGCTTGATCAGCGCGCCGCGTGTGGAGATGATCCCCTCCGCGCCGGTAAACCGATGAATCGCGTCGACCGCGATCTCCTTGTTCGAATACCCTTCGGTCAGGTCCAGATGGATCACGCAGAGCTTCCCGGCTTCATGAACGCGCTCCGTCAGCGCGCCGACGTCGAGGATGTTTCCCATCAGCAGAAATATCACCCTGCATTCGGACAAAAGCGCCGCATCCAGAGACTCTTCGTTCCCGGCCGTAGCGATGACCGGATTGATCTGCAGTTGTTCGAGCAATGAGCGCAATGCGTGATTCTCCTGTTTCGGACGATTTTTATTTAGCATACCAAAAAACGCTGAAAAAGGCGAGCTTCCATATTTTAGAGTGGACGCCTTGCCGCGTCGTTTATTCGGTAAAATAGAATTTGACAAACGGGAACGATGCGGATATGATGAATTTGTACGGAAGTTCTATGAGATTTGGAGTTTGGAGCGGCGCACCGGTGTTTTGTGCATGCTCCTTTTTTCATGCAAACTCGCCGGAACGTCCCGACGTCCGGCAGTCAGGACTCGACCGGTAATCCGCGCCGCAGCAACGCTCGCTTTTCAACGAAACACATACAAGGAGGATCATGACAATGGCAGAAACAAGACCGTATGTACCCTGGGATATGATTGGCAATTTTATGACCGACGCATTCGTTGCGTATGGAGTTCCGCGCGAGGACGCGAAAATCTGCGCGGACGTACTCATGGAAAGCGACCGCCGCGGCATCGAAAGCCACGGCTGCAACCGCTTTAAGCCGATCTATATCGACCGCATGGAAGCAGGCATCCTCAACCCCGTTACGAAATACGAAGTCGTAAAGGAAACGCCCACCACGCTTGTCGTGGATGCGCACGACGGCATGGGCATGGTCGCAAGCCACAAGGCCATGGAGACCATCATCGAAAAAGCGAAGACCTACGGCCTTTCCATGGCCGTCATTCGCAACAGTTCCCACTATGGCATCGCGGGCTACTGGGCCAGCATGGCGGTCAACGCGGGGATGATCGGCATCACCGGCACCAACGCCCGTCCCTCCATCGCGCCGACGTTCGGCGTGGAAAACATGCTCGGCACGAACCCGCTCACCGTCGGTATGCCGACGGACGAGGATTTCCCCTTCATGCTGGACTGCGCAACCAGCATCAGCCAGCGCGGCAAGATCGAGTTCTATGCGCGCAGCGGCAAGGACACGCCCAAAGGCGTCGTCATCGGACGCGACGGAAGCGCCATGACGGACAGCCCCGCCATCCTCAAGGGACTGACGAACGGTACGGCGGCGCTCGCTCCGCTCGGCGGCATCGGCGACGAACTGGCCGGTTACAAGGGCTACGGCTATGCGACGGTCGTCGAAATCCTTTCCGCCGCCCTGCAGGCCGGCAACTTCCTCAAAATGCTGACCAACAAGGACGAAAACGGCAACTTGAAGCCCTATCACCTCGGGCATTTCTTCATCGTGATCAATCCGGAAGCGTTCTGCGGCCTGGATACCTTCAAGAAGATCGCGGGCGACATCCTGCGCGAACTCCGCGCCTCCGAAAAAGCGCCCGGCGAGGAGCGCATTTACACCGCCGGCGAAAAAGAATGGATCGTATGGCAGGACCGCAAGGACAAGGGCGTACCGGTCGGCAAGGCCGTGCAAAAAGACCTCACCGACGTCCGCGACAAGAAAAACCTGCCCTATAAGTTCCCCTTTGAAAAGTAAGCAAGGAGAAAGAAACAGATGGATTACGCAAAAGAGAGCCTGCGTCTGCACAAGGAGTGGAAGGGCAAGATCGAAGTGACGGCGACGGTGCCGGTGGCGACGAAGGAC
>CAYUUB010000187.1:0-4680 GCA_964447725.1 uncultured Oscillospiraceae bacterium | reverse complement strand
CCGCGGCCATCGAACGGCTCGGCGGCGTGGACATCGCGTTCGGCGGCGTCGGCATCACGGGGCACATCGCGTTCAACGAGCCGCCGGAAACGGACGAAGCGGTCACGGACGAACAGTTCGCCATGCTGCCGGCACGGGCGCTGAGCTTAACGCGCGAAACGCGCACCATCAACGCCGTCACCGCCGCAAGCGGGTATATCGACTATATCCCGCGCCGCTGCATCACCGTCGGCATGCGGGAAATCCTTTCGGCAAGGCGGCTGCGGTTTTATATGAACCGCACCTGGCAGAAAGGCATCGTGCGAAAAATCGCGCTCGGCCCGGTCACGCGTTTTGCCCCGGCTTCGTTTTTGCAGACGCACCCGGACGCGCTTTTGACCATAGCTTCCTATGTGGCCGAGCCGCCCGTCGGGCAACTACGCTGAGGATTGATCGATGGAGCAAATCAATCGACCGATCAAAACCGCCGTCGTCGGACTCGGAATGATGGGGACCTCGCAGATACGAAACTGTCTGTGGAAGCTGCCGGATTTTGAGATCACGGCGATCTGCGACCCGTTTTTGCCAAACCTTACCGCATGCGAAGCGCTCTTTGCCGAAAAAAACAAACCCGTTGCCTGCTATCGGGATCATAGAGAGATGCTGGAGGCGTCCGACTGCGCGCTGGTCGTCGTCGTCAGCCCGGATTACACGCACGAACAAATCGCCTGCGACTGTTTAAAAGCCGGCAAGCACGTTCGGCTCGAAAAGCCGCTGGCAACGACACTCCAAGGCTGCCGAAACATCTGGGACGCGCATACCGCGAGCGGAAAAATTCTTCAGATCGGCCTTGAGCTGCGTTATGCCGCGCCGACGCGCAAGATGCGCGAATGGCTGCCGCGGCTCGGCCGGACGAAAATGCTGACCTGCAACGAATTCCGTCCGCCGTTTCTGCCGAAACGCGGCGCGATTGACGACTGGATCACGCAAAAGCGATATTCCGGCGGAACGCTGCTTGAAAAGAACTGCCATCACTTCGACCTTTTCAACTGGTTTGCCGCGTCCCGCCCGGTCCGGGTATTTGCTTCCGGCGATAATCAGACGGTATATGCGGATACCGACGTGCTGGACAACGCGTTTGTGACGGTGGAATACGAAAACGGCTTGCGCGCAATGCTCTCGCTCTGCCTGTTCGCGCCGAAAAAAGCGCCGGAGTCGTCCCTGAACGAACTGGAGTTCGGTATCCTTGGCGACCGCGGGCGGCTCGAAATGCGCGGCGACGACGTGTTTGTTTGGAACAGGACGGACGGCGCGGAGGAAAGCTGGCATTACGCGCGCCAAAACTTCGAGGCGCACAGCGACGACATCCTGCCGTCCATGGCCGAGCTGGCGGACTGCATCCGCACCGGACGCGAACCGGTCACGAGTATTCGCGAGGGACTCGACAGCGCGCTGGTTTCGTTCGCCGCGGAGCGTTCGGCGGCGGAAAAGCGCATCGTTACGATCGCCGAGCTGGAAGACGAAAGCGGGCTTCGATTCATCGTGTAACAGCCGTTTGAATATTAAAAAGCGCGGCTTCCGGTTTTTTCCGGAAGCCGCGTGCTTGTGCCGCCTGTTTTAATGGATTTCGAGCAGTTGCTCCATGAGCTTCGCCGTCTCGCTGTCCGCGCGATAAAACACTGGCGGCTCGCCGACCGGAGACGCGACAATCACGTCCCCGCCGCCGTATTCCCGGCCGGACCAAAGATGAATCCAGCGATCGTCCGGCAAATAGAGCGTGCGTGTATTTGCGCCCTCCTCCACTACGGGCGCAACGAGGACGTCCCGGCCGAGCAGATATTCGTACGTTTCCGTGTACGCGCGTTCGTCGGACGGATAGTGCAAAAACAGCGGCCGCATGGCGGGCAAACCCGTTTCGCAGTTTTTGCAGTTCAATGCCGAAAGATATGGCGAAAGAGCGCGATGAAGTCGCGAAAAACGGGAGAAAAACGAGATCGTTTCATCGTCCGCGTCGAACTGTGTGTTTTCATCCGGCCGATTGCCTTCGTGCGTCCGCATCACCGGCGTAAACGCGGCAAACTCGCAGCCGCGCAACAACAGTTCCTTCGTGCGAAATTTTCCGAACAGCGCAGTATACCCGCCGATATCGAACGTCAGCATGCCAAAGCCGGTCATGCCGAGCGAAAGCGCCGCGTTGACGACGCTCGGCAGGCCGTCGTCCGCGGAGAAATCGACGAACTGGTCGCCGGAAAACATCAGCGGGGAATATCTTTGCGTGCCGGTCGCACCGGAGCGCGTAAAGAAGGCAATTTCCTCGAGCATACCGCTCTCCTCGAGCGCTTCATAATTGAGCTTTGCCCAGAGCGTCGGCCATTCGTTGTGCGCGCAGACGGCGTTTTGCCCGGAATGCACCACACAGTCCGTCGGCAGATACTCGCCGAAATCGGCCATCCACCCTCTCAAGCCCAGCGAGATCATATTGTCCCGGATAACGCGTTTCAGCCATGCGCAGGCGGCGGGATTCGTCAGGTCGACAAAGCCGCAGTCGAACTCGCCGAAATCGGCGAGATAATCCGTTCCGTCCTGCCGCTTCACAAAGAAACCCTGCTTCTGCGCTTCCATAAACAGCACGCCGCCTTCGACGAGGTAGGGATTGATATAACCCATCCAGCGGATACCGCGTTTCTCGTTTTCCCGAATATCCTGCGGCAGCGTCGGGTACAGCTCGCCGTTCCACCGCCAGTCCCACTGAAGGCGCTTGCCAAAGCTCGTAACGCGTTTCCCTTCCCAGTCCTGCGTCCAGACGGCGGACACCGCCGTGCCTGCCGCAAGCATACGGTCCAGTTTTTCGCGGCAAATATCCGAACCGCCCTGCATGCCGAGGATCACGCCGCTCATCATCCATTCCGGCAGCGGCGGTTGCCTCCCGACGAGCGCGGTGAGGTCATCGAGAAGTCCGGGATAGGTTTCGTTTGCAGCTATGGTAAAGCGGATATGGTCCTGCCAAACGTGCAGGCAATGGCGGTCTTCGTGCGAAAGGTCGACCTCGGCATATCCATACCCTTGCAAATGGAAATAGTAAAGCCGCGAGGACACGAACGTCGCTTCGGGATAGTAGGTCGTCCAGTAATCCCCGCCGCCGCCGTCGAGCTGGTCGGCGAGGAAGGTCGTCAGCGTGCCTTTGTTGCGGCCGACGCCCTGCTCCATCGTGAAGACCGGATAGTTTTTCCCGCGAAGGTCGAACGCGGAATACTGTTCGCCAAGGCCGTAGACATGCTCATTTGCCTCCGCAAGCAGGCTGAACCAGAGGCGGTTGTACCGATGACCATCACAGCGCCCGCTCGCTTCCAGCCGCCCGTTTTCTTCATGCAGCTCCAGTGTAAAGACGCATGCGTGATCGTCCTTGAAAAAGCGGACGACCACGTCGTCTTCCGTCTGTTCCGCGGAAAACGCGGCAAACGGCACCCGTTCGGCTACTTTGTCCGAGATATGAAAGTTGCCGTGGTGCGCGGAGATGGTTCCTTTGCCGACGCCGAGGTAAAGCAAGGGCTTTTGCAGGCTGTGCCGAAGCAGTTCGCGCCCGAAATAGAAGACCGAAAATCCTGTTTGGGAAGCAGTTAGCTGTATCATATGCAATCCTCCGTCAATAGATCCCCGCGAGACGCCCGATCAGGTAGATGGCCGCGGTCATAATGGGGGCGGCGGCAAGCGTCATGACGACGCCCGCTTTCGCCATATCCGCAATTGAAAAGTATCCGGTGGAATAGGGAATCACGCTGGTCGGTGTGCTTGTGACGAGGATAAACGCAATGTTGAGCGTCATGGCGGCCGGCATCACGATCCCGAGCGGGGAAAGCCCAAGCTGCGTCGAAAGGGCGATCATGATCGGAATGACGACCGTAGCGGTGACCGTATTGCTCGAAAGGCCGAGCTTTAGGATGGAGACGATCAGGATGATGCTGATGATCTGCACGAGCACGGGAACGGCGTCGATCCTGCCGAGCAAAAGCATGGCCAGCCACTGCGCCGCGCCGCTCTGGTAGACGAGCATGCCGAGCGAGATGCCGCTGGCGATGAGCAGAATGCCGCTCCAGGAGATATCGCTCTCCACATCCTTCCATCGGATGTCCGTAACGCCGGGCAGGAAGAACAGGCACGCGCCGACGACCGCCGGAAGCGAGGTCGGAATTTTTACGCCCAAAAGCGTGCCGAGCGGTTTGCTCACAAGCCACAATACCACGGTGAGCAGGAAGATCGCCAGCGTCGAGCGCTCGTTATGCGTCATCTTCGGCATGGCGGAAAATTCCGCTTTGAGCTGCGCGGCGCTGCGGGAGATCGCTTTCAGTTCCGGCTTGAAAAACGCGAGCAGGACCCACCATGCGGGCAGGATGAGCAGCAGCATGCAAGGCACGCCGTACAGCATCCACCCCGTAAAAGTAATCTCAATGCCCAGCATGTCCCGCACAAAGCCGATTGCGAGCGGGTTTGCTCCCCCGCCCGCGGGCGAGCCCGCGCCGCCGATCAGCGAGCCCCACGCAACGGCGATGAACAGCGCTTTGCCAAAGCGGCTTTTGCCGCGGACCAGGTTCTCTTCCTCCGCGATAGAGCGGGCCAGCGGCATGAGCATGGCCGCGGCGGCGAGCGTGGTGATCCACATCCCGATGATCGCACCGGCGATCAAAAAACCGAGGATGATAAAAC
>CAYUUB010000186.1:0-4686 GCA_964447725.1 uncultured Oscillospiraceae bacterium | reverse complement strand
GACGTTTACCAGCGACAGCTCATAGTCGCTGACGGTGTCCGTTCCGTTTTTCATGCCGAAGTCGACCACCATGTCCGGCTCGTCGAAGCCGAGCTTTGAAAAATCGCCGTCCGTCAGATTGTAGCCGACGACGTCCAGCGCTTCGATATCGAACAGCGAACCGAGGATTTCGATGCCGTAGGTCTGGTCGAGCTCGTAGGTGCCCTTCATTCGGACGATATGCGTCGCCGGGCCGAAGCTCATCGCGTCCAGTTCGGCCTGCGGATTGCTGTCCGCCACGGCCTCGATGGTAATGGGCTTTTCAAGCGAACTGCCGGAAAACGTGACGTCCATGATGGCGGACAGCGGACTGGACACCGCAAGCTCCGGCGTGACCTGGAGCGTGATATAGGCTTCCTTGCGGCAGAGGAAATAGATCATGTCCTCCTCGGAAAAGAGGTACACAGCCCTGTCGCCATCCACCTGACCGTAATAATTGCCGCTGACGACTTCCTCGTCGCCGATGGTCATGGAAAACGTCGTCCCGTCGAAGAAGGTAACGTCGATCGCCGCCTGCGGATCGTCGAGGCCGTACTGGGCGAGGTCCTTCGGAGCGGCGTCGATCGTTTTGAGCGCGCCGAACGCGCAGCCGTGGTACATGAGCTCGTAAAAGCCCTCCACGTTAACGATGCTCGCGGGGATATCGTCCACGACATACCCGTCGTCCTCGGCGTAGACTTCGTAAGAACCATAGGCGTTGGTCACATCCAGCGTCCGGATGTCGGTCGGATCGTTTTCGAGGAATACGACGACCGAGCTTTCGCCGGAGACAGGGTTATGCGCAAGGACGAGGTACACTGCGCCGAGCGCGAGCACGACGGCAAGCGCGACGAGGTTCCAGACGACAAGTTTCCGTCCCATTTAGCGGTACCTCCTGACGAGCCAGATGACGATGCCGGTTCCGAGGATCAGCAGCGGCACAACGACGCAGAGGACGATGCCCAGCGTACTGGCCGCGCCCGTCGTGATGCCGAGTGTGTTTCCGGCGAGCGACTTGGCCGCGATGGAGACCGTATTCTCCCGGTTGGTCAGCGTGTTGAAGAGATTGACGATATATTCCGCGTTGTTCAGGGACGTATTCGCCATCCCGCTCGCGCCGAACAGATAGGCGGAAGCGCTGACGACCACGTTGGACTGCAGGACGGTGTCGCTGCCGTCCGTCGACTGGATCTGCCAGCTTGTGAGCGTGAGCGCGGGCATCGGGCCCCATTCCGTCGCCATGGACGCGGTAAAGGTATCGTCCGCGTCGCTCGGGCGTACGCCTGCGGTTTCATAAAACGAAAGCAACGTGTCGACCGTGCGGTTGTCCTTATAGGTGAATACGAGCGCAAGCGGGCGGCTCAGCGGCAGCAGGACCGGATTCGAGCTGTCCTTGAGTTTCTCGGCGTAGTCCGTATCGGTATAGTCCGCCAGCGGATAATACGGCTGATAGCTGTACGCGCGTTCGGAGCTGGTTTCGAATACCGCGCCGTCGCCAACGACCACGCCCCACTCGCGGAGGAACGCGTCGATATTCGGCGTTTCCGGCTGCGAAACGTCCGCGGCGTACAAAAGCGTCTTTCCGTAAGCACCGCCGTTGTAAAGAAAGTCGTCGAACTTGTCGAGCACGTCCGTCGAAAGATCGACCGCGGGCGCGAGAAGCAGGAGGATGTCGTAATCGTCGAACGCGTCGGTGACCATGTTGATGCTGCTCACCTCAAAATTGTTGTCCGAAAGGACGCTCTTGAGGGTGTCCGTGTCCGCGTATACGTCGTTGCCGGTCAGGATCGCGATGGAAACCGCATCGTCGGTCGTGACGCTCACGATGGCGCTGGTCAGCGCCTCTTCCGCGCGGGAGGACTCCACCGTAATCGACCCGTCGGACGTATAGGTATAGTTAAACAGGCTCGCGAGCGTAAGCTGCTTGAAATTCGTTTCGCTCTGCACGAGGATGTCCCCGTCGCTGAGCGTAAGGTCGGGATAGCCTGCCGCGAACGTCGGGTCGGACGTGTAATCCACATACTGCAAGTTGATATTGGCACTGTATTTGGGATATTCGTCGATGATGCGCTTCGCCTGAATCAGATAGGAACTGCCGGAGAAGCTTCCTTCCGATGCGAGCACGTACAGGTCGATCGGCTGCGTCAGCCCGTCCAGCACGGCCTTGGTGTCGTCGCCGATCCTGTAGGCGGCGTTCGCGGTCAGATCGGCGCTGAGGTTATAGCGGTCGCCCAACGCGACGACCACCGCGTTGAGCAGGAAGACCGCCGCTATGATGAGCACGACCAGGAACGCGAACAGCGCGTTGAGCTTGAAGGTTTCGTTTTGCTTCGTTCTTTTTTTCATGTCCTCTTCCCTCCTTCAGCTCCAGCGCCGCCGCTCGAGCGTAACGACGGAAAACGCGATGAACAGCGCGGCAACGCTGACGAAGAACACCGCGCTCGGAAGATCGATGATGCCGAGCGTAAACGGCTCGTACCGGGTGTTGAACGAAAGATACGCAAACAACGTCTGCCAGAACGAACCGCTCACAACGTAGGAAATCGCGTCGATCAGCACGAGGAACAGGCTGACGGCGAAACCCATGACCGCCGCGATAACCTGGCTCTCCGTGATGGACGAGAGGAACAGGCAGATCGCGATGAGCGCAAGCCCCAGCAGGAAGATGCCGAGGAAATTGCCGAGCACGCTCGGCCAGTCCACGATTGCGACGAACGAAGTGATGACCGCGTCGATCAGCGTCGCGCTGATGGCGACGGAATACACGACGACGGCCGAAAAATACTTGCCCAGCACGATGCCCGTGCGCGAGACCGGTGCCGTTAATAGAAGCTGGTCGGTCTTCGCGCGCTTTTCCTCGCTCATCAGCCGCATGGTCAGCACCGGAACGAGAAAGAGCACAACGGAGAACATCATGGAATACAACGTCGTAAAATCGGTCGTATTACCGTAAAGATTGTAGGTGAAGTAATAGTAGTTCGTAAAGAAGTACGCCACGGCGATGATCACATAGCCCAGCGGCGAATGGAAATAGGCGCGCAGTTCGCGCTTGAAAATGGCTTTCATTTTACCACCTCCCGCGCGGTTTCCCTGCCGCTTGTCAAGTGCAGGAATACGTCCTCAAGCGACAATTCTCCGCCGTAGGTATGCAGAAGCGGCAGGTTTGCCTTTGCCAGCGCAAAAAACACGTCCGCGCGGATATCGCTGCCGATCTTGCCTTCCACAAGGAAATCCTGCGTGCCGAGTTCGCGCTGCGGAAGGGCTTTTATGCTCCGCACCTTCGGCAGCCCGCTCAGCGCGGCTTCGATTTCCTTCCGGCCGCCCTGCACGCGGATTGCCAGGCGGTGGTTCGTCTGGATATCCTGCATCAGCCTGTCCGGCGCGCCGTCCGCAATGATCCGCCCTTCGTGGATCACGATGACGCGCGAGCAGATCGCCTGTATTTCGGAAAGGATATGCGAGGAGACGATGACCGTGCTGTCCTTTCCGCTGTCCTTGATGAGCTGTCGGATTTCGATGATCTGGGACGGGTCGAGCCCGACCGTCGGTTCGTCGAGGATCAGCACCTTGGGATTGCCGACGAGCGCCTGCGCAAAGCCGACGCGCTGGCGGTAGCCCTTGCTGAGGTTGCGGATCATGCGGCCGGTCATCTTTGAAATGCCGACGCGCGCGCAGATTTCACCAAGATGCTTTTTGCGTGCTTCCGGGTCGGGCGAAAAGCCTTTGAGGTCGCACACGAAGTCGAGGTATTCGCTCACACGCATATCGGGATAAAACGAAAATTGCTCGGGCATATACCCGATCACGCGCTTGCACGCGGACGGCTCCCGGACGATATCGTGCCCGTCGACGGACACGCTGCCGGAGGTCGAGCTGATGTAACCGGTGAGGATGTTCATCGTCGTGCTCTTGCCGGCGCCGTTGAGACCGAGGAGGCCGACGACTTCACCGGGCCCGATCGAAAACGAGATGCCCTTGAGCGCTTCTTTTTCCCCATAGCGCTTAATGAGGTTTACAGCCTGAATCAAATTGCGTTTCGCTCCTTTGTGTTTCGGGCTCCGCGGGCATACGATACCGGCGGAGCCGCTGCCAATTGCCTTTATTATACCCGACCGCGCATGCTTTGGCAGAGCTTTTCTGCGGCGTTCGGATGCGCCGGGGCGTTACATGCAGTCGAGGCACGCCGCGCCGATGGTCCCGGCGGCGTTGCCGAGCGTTGCGCGGATCGCCGGCGGACAGCCGATGATGTCGGACGCAAAGACGTATTTCGGGAGTTTTTCGTTAAGCGGATTCATGAGGTAGTCGCCCGCGTCGCAGATGCCGCCGCCGATGAGGATGATCTCCGGACGGAAGAGGTTGACCAGCGAACCGATGCCGTTTGCAACGTATTCGAGAAACTGGTCGACGACCTGCTGCGCGGTTTCGTCGCCCGCAATCGCGCAGTCGAAGATCACTTTGCCGTTGAGCTTCCCGCCGTTGTCCGCCATGTCCTTATGCAGACAGGACTCGGGGTGCCGCGCCATCGCTTCCTTCGCCTGCCGGATCAGCGCCACGACCGAACCGTAGGATTCGAGGCAGCCTTTCAGCCCGCATGTGCATTCGATTCCGTCGTGCACGAGCACGGTATGGCCGGGTTCCATGCCCATGCCGTCCGCGCCGAGATAGAGC
>CAYUUB010000185.1:0-4726 GCA_964447725.1 uncultured Oscillospiraceae bacterium | reverse complement strand
CGGTCGTCCGGGTCGACGCTCATCCCGCCCGTGCAGAGCACGATGTCCACGCCCGCCGCGCGCACCTGGCGGATCGCTTCCACGATTGTTTCTGTCTTATCGTCGCTGACGCGTTTTTCGGTAACCGTAACCCCGAACGCATTGAGTTTGCGTTCGACAACGGGCGTGAAGCGATCTTCGATCCGCTTGTGGAAGATTTCGCTGCCCGTGGCGACGATGCCGGCTTTCAGACCCTTTCGGAATGGTACGAGCTTTAATAGCGGCTCCGTTCCGACGAGCGATTCTGCTTCTTCGATGCGGCGTTTGTCGATGACCAGGGGGATGACCCGCGTGCCGCAGAGCTTGTCGCCGTCCCGCACGGGCGTGTTGGTGTGCCGCGTTGCGACCATCACGTCTTCCAGCGCGTTGAGCGCGTCGAGCCGCGGCACGTCCACGATGAAAACGCCGTCTTCCGTTGCGAAGAGTTCGAGCTTGCCTTCCTTGACCGCGCCGCGCCGCATGTGCTCGCTTTGGCAGAGCGCGCAGAGCCGGTCGGCGGCCTCGTTTTCGTGCAGGGTATTTTCGTCGACTTCCCAGACGTAAAGGTGGTCCTTGCCCATCGAAAGCAACATTGGGATGTCCGCCTCGGTTACGACGTGACCCTTGCGGAACTGCGCGTCCTTTAATTCGCCGGGGACGATTCGCGTCAGGTCGTGGCAAAGCACGTGGCCGACCGCGTTTTTTGTGTCGATTAATTTCATGCGTCTATCCTATCATTATTTTTTTAAAAAAACAACGCTTTTTTATTATTTCGCAGAGTGATGTCCGAACAAAAACGGCGGGTATCGCCCGCCGCGAGACTGTTGAAAAATTTTGGGGATTGTGGAGCGCCTTATTCGTTTGCAATCGCAATCGCATCGCCGACATGGAGCGACCCTTCGGTCAGCACCTTAACGAATATCCCTTCCGACGGCATGATGCATTTGCCGACTTTTTTGAAAATTTCGCAATCCTGATGGCATTTTTTGCCGATTTGCGTTACTTCCACAAGACAATCGCCAAGCTGCAGTTTCGTTCCGACGGGGATGGAGTAAAGTTCGATGCCTTCCGTTGTAATATTCTCGGCGAACATACCCGGCTTAAGCCCGTCGACGCCCATTGCGGTCATCTTGTCGACGCTTTCCTGTCCCAGCAGGCTGATCTGGCGGTGCCAGTTGCCCGCATGGGCGTCTCCGACGATGCCCAGGTCGATTTTCAGGTCGACGCTCTCCACGGGATACTTGAAAGTGCCCTTTTTCGGGCTGACATTGATGGAAATGATGCGTGCCATAATTCGCTCCTTATCCGCCGATACGGCTCATGGTTCTTTCTGTATGGAAGGACCGGCAAAAGCTGTGGCTTTCCGGTTTGTTCCAAATTGCGTTTCGAATTGCGCCTTCGAGCTGCGCTTCGTCGCCGCTGCCGAGCGCGTCTTTGAGCGGGAACTCCAGATTGTCGCCAAGGCACGGCCGGAGCGTGCCGTCGCTCGTGACGCGGATGCGGTTGCATTCGGCGCAGAAACGATGCGACACCGGGTTGATAAAGCCGACGCGCCCGACATGGCCCGGTATGTAATAATCGCGGGAAGGCTGACCCCTGTAGAGCGGCGGGACCGGGACAAGGTACGGCCTTGTGGAAAGCAGGTCGTCGCCGGTCACGCGCAGGTCCGTCTGATCGTTTTCGCCCAGCGGCATCCACTCGATGAAGCGCACATGGATCGGGCGGTCCTTCGTAAGCGCGATAAAATCGTCCGCCTCGTCGTCGTTTACGCCGCGCAGAAGAACGGCGTTCAGTTTGACCGGCACGAAACCCGCTGAAAGCGCTTCGTCGATGCCGGTCAGCACCCGTTTCAGCGAGCCGCCGCCCGTGATCGCTTTATAGCGCTCCGGTTTCAGCGAGTCCAGGCTGATGTTCAGCCGGTCGAGCCCCGCCTGCTTCAGCGCGGCGGATTGGCCGGGCAGATGCTGCGCGTTGGTCGTCATCGCGATTTCTTCGATACCGTCGATGGCGCGAATGCCGGAGACGATATCCATCAGATCGCGCCGCAGCATCGGTTCGCCGCCGGTGAGGCGGACCTTGCGGATTCCAAGGGTCGCCGTCGCGCGCACGATGCGGAGGAACTCGTCCGCCGAAAGTTCGTTTTTTTTCGGGCAGATGCCCTCGCTTGCGCGGCAATAGGTGCATTTGAGCGTGCATCGTTCCGTCAACGAAAGCCGCAGATATTCGATCTTTCGTCCAAATTGGTCGTTCATTTTTTTATTACCTCGATGGAATCGCCGGTACAAAGCGCGCCGCCGGACACGACGTCCGCGAACGCGCAGCTTTCCGGCAGCGGGCACGTCTTCCCGTTTTGCCGGAGCGGACATGCTTCGTAGCACGGCTTTCCCGCTTTCGTAATTGTAAGGACGCATTCGCCGATTGCTAGGCGCGTTCCGGCGCGCAGCATGGCATAATCAAGCCCCTCGGTAAAGATGTTCGCCGAAAAGCGGGCCGTGCAAAGCCCGCCCGCCGTGCGGATTTTCTGTTCCGCCTCGCTGGAAAGCAAACTGACGGACCCGTCTTTTTCGCTTCTGTAATCGCCCGAAACGCCAAAACCGCGTATAAGAAGCAGCGTATCGACGGTTTCGCGGTTGCCTTTTCTCTTTGCAATCGTCAGCTGTCGGACTCGCATGGCGCGTCCTCTCGCTCAAACGTGCCGCTTTTTCCGCCGCTTTTTTTCAGCAGGCGCACGTGCCGTATCTCCATGCCGCGATCGACCGCTTTGCACATATCGTAGATGGTCAGCGCGGCGACGCTCGCAGCGGTCAGGGCCTCCATCTCGACGCCGGTCTTCTCGTCGCAGCGGACCTCGGCAATGATATGCACGCGGTCCGGCGGGCAGGCGATCGGGTCGACCCGCACGGAGGAAAGCGTCAGCGGGTGGCAAAGCGGGATCAGTTCGCTGGTCCGTTTTGCCGCGAGGATGCCGGCGATGCGCGCCGTGGCGAACACGTCCCCCTTGGGCGCGCTGCCGGACACGATCATATCCAGCGTTTCGGGTTTCATCACCAGAATGCTTTCGGCGATTGCCTCGCGATGGGTTACGTCCTTTTCGGAAACGTCTACCATGCGCGCGGCGCCGTTCTTGTCCACGTGGGTCAAAACTTCGTTCATCGCAGTTCGATCCTTTCCTATCATATATCGGCAAATATCAAAATATATAGAAGGCCCGGCAAACGACGGCAGGGAATTCAGTCCGTAGCCCGCGGCCATAGCTTCCGGATGCGCCCCGGCTGCCCGATCGCATATCCGCCCAGCTTCTCAAGCCGCCGCAGAAACGCTTCGCTGCCGAGCACACGCAAAAATGCACGCACTTGCGGGCTTTCCATTGCGTCCAACGAAACGAGGAGGTCGTACTGCTCGTTGCAGACGGGGATGAAGTCCAGGTCGTAAATTCGTGCGGCGGCGAGGATGCCGAGCCCACAGTCCGCGCTTTGGGCCTTTATCTGGGCGGCGACTGCGGTATGCGTCAGCTCCTCGCGCGCATATCCGCGCACGCCGACCGGAGAGATGCCGTTTTGCTTCAGAAGGTAATCGCAGAGGACGCGCGTTCCGGCGCCTTTCTGGCGGTTCACATAGGAAACGTCGTCCCGCGCCACGTCGGCAAAGCCCCCGATGCCCTTTGGATTGCCCTTTTGCACCATGAGGCCCTGCACGCGCTGCACGCATTCCACCAGCGCGACCCCGCCTTTCGGGAAATATCGCTCGATGTAGGAAACATTGTAGCTTCCGTCCGCTTCGTCCAGCAGGTGGACGCCGCCAAGCTGCCCTTCGCCGCGGGAAACGGCCAGAATTGCGCCCATGCTGCCGACATGCGAACTGCTGACGTGCGCCCTGACGTCCTGCCTTCGAAGTTCGTCCGCCGCCTCGTCGATGAGCGGGTCGTGACTTCCGAGGATGCGTACTGTGCGTGTGATACGGTCGACGGGTTTTAACAACCGGGCGAAGGCGCGGTCGCCCGGTTCGTATCCTTCGCAGTTCTGCGGGACGTCCAGCAGGCAGTCCGCCCTGGTAAACGACGACACGACGCCTGCGCCGCCGCTCAGCGGCACGGCGGAAAGCTGCCCGTCGGCACCGTAACCGAGCGTTGCACGGACGAATTCGCGGTATTTCAGCGAGGAGTTCAGCTTACGCCCCATCTTCACGCAGACGGATTCCGCCGGCGTGCGTTCGCGCATCAGCAAAGCGTCGACGACCGGCTTGAAGAGTTCTTCCAGCACGATGATGCCGGAGACCGGGTATCCCGGGACGCCGACGACCGGTTTGCTTTTAATGCGGCCGAGCGCAGCGGGCTTTCCCGGGCGGATCGCCACGCCATGGATGCAGACTTCGCCGAGTGTGGAGATCACGCGGGTGGTTCCGTCGTCCCGCCCTGCGGACGTTCCGGCGCAGAGCAATACCGCGTCGCATTCGTTTGCGGCTTTTTCGGTTATCGCGGTGATTTCGTCCATTTTGTCCGGCACGATCGGATAAACGACCGGTTCGGCGCCCCACTTCTTCAGCATGCCCGAAAAGATGGCGGAGTTGAATTCCATCACGTCGCCCTCTTCGGGATGATCGCTCGGCGGGACGATTTCGTCGCCGGTCGGAATGACGCCGACCTTCGGCTTGCAGATCACTTCAAGTTCGGAAACGCCGCCGGCGAGCATCGCGCCGATCATGGCCGGTT
>CAYUUB010000184.1:0-4737 GCA_964447725.1 uncultured Oscillospiraceae bacterium | reverse complement strand
AGCACGTTGTCGTCGATCGTGCGGACCAGCCCGCCGCCCTTGGTGTGCTTCTTTTTTGTGGAGGACGTGCCAAGCGAGGACACGATGGTGTTGATCCTTGCGGCGGCTTTGTGGTCGAGGATCGTGTTCGTCCCGCGGCGCGGGTGAATGGAGAAAAACCGGTCGTCCGCCATCTTTGCCACGTCGTCGGAAAATACGCCCGCCGCGTTGACCATGACCTTCGGGTAAACCGTGCCGCGGTTCGTTCGGACGGACACGACTTCTCCGTTTTCAACCCGCATGCCGAGGACGGCCGTATCGAGCGAAAGGCGCACGCCGTTGTCGACGGCGTTTTCGGCGTAGGCGATGGTCAGTCCGTATGGGGAAACGACGCCGGCGGCGGGGAAGTAGAGCGCGCCTGTGATGGCGGACGACATGTGCGGCTCCCGCTTGTGAAACGCGCGCGCGCCGTAAAACCGCCCGAACGGCCCGATCAGCATAAAGTAAATCTGCGCAAAAAAACCGGCGAGCGCATGCGCTTTGCTCTGAAAGCAGAGGTACTGACCGCCACGGCGGAACGGTACGTCCAGTTCCCTGCAAACTTGATCGTACATGCGGTTGCCGCGCATGTTGTAACGGCGCTTGACCTGCCCGGGGATGAGGTCCACGCCGGGATGCACCATGCCGTCGTTACGGGAAGACGCCTGCAGCGCAACGTCGTGCTCTTTTTCGCAGAGCAGGATATCGGCGGCGTAGCGCGCGCATTCGCGCGCGATTGCGCAGCCGATGATTCCGCCGCCGACGATGAGGATGTCCGGGTGAGCGCCGTCGAGCGAGTCGTCCGTTAACGGCGGGACTTTCATCTTCGGGACCTGCGCGCCGGTGAACACGACGTCGTTCACAAGCCCGTCGTAGCGGCGTTTGCTTACCGACATCATGCCGGCTTCGACAACGTCGCCCCATGCGTCAAGCGCGCCCGTCAGAACGAGACAGCCGTCGTCCTCACGCGCGGATACGCGCCCGCTAAAGCGTTTGGTCAGGTTTCGATTCAATCGGTCCAGATAAGACATTTCTTACAACTCCACAGGAGATAATATGTGTGTTGGCCACTGTGTCGGTCGTACGACCGACTTACAGGATTATCGTATCATTCCGGCCGGATGCTGTCAAGATGCGAAAGGGTTTGAAGAAAACAAAAAGGCTATGGCATTCCATAACCTTTCAAATTCGTCTGGTTTTTATTATTGAAAATCCGAAAAGTTCGCCGCCATCCATTCGATGAAGGCGTTGATATCGATGCTTTCGTTTTGCAGCGTATTTTGCACCATGAGGCCGTCGACCAGCGCGAGCAGCAGCCATGCGAGCTGTTCTCCGTCCGCGCCGGGCATCCGTTCGACGATTCGGTCTTTTAAAATGTTTTTGAAGCGGGCGTACTGATCGTTCAGGCGCGCCTTGATCGCAACGCCTTCCTCGCCGGAAATCGCTTCCACGAACAGACGAAGCCGCAGCACGCCGCTTTCGTCAAACACGCCGCGAATAAAGGTATAGCGAACCAGGCGTGGAATCGAGGTATCTTTTTCCGCGTTGTCGACCCACGCGAGCAGGTCGTCCGAAAGCTTGTTCCAGTATTGCTCCCCGATGTCGAGGTAGATTTCCGCTTTGCTGCGGTAATGATAAAACAGCGTCCCTTTGCTGACGTTTGCGGCCTTTGCTATTTCGGCAAGCGAAACGTCATGCCGCTCCTGAAACAGCTTGATCGCCGCGTCCAGAATGCGCTGCTTTACGTTGTCGTTTTTCGGTGCGGCCATTGATAAAACGTCCTTTCCATCGGGTTCGGAATGTTACTGGATCGAAAGCAAATACCTTGCAAAGTCGCGCGCGCCCGCGACGGCCTGCTTGGTTTGAAACGATGCAAGACTGTCGATATCGCGCACGGAGTACATACCATTATACCGCATGGAATAGTGTTCGCACATCCGCTGGATGCCGATCACGAACGGGTCGGCGGCATAGGCGGCATCGTAACCGTGCGTTGCGAGAACGCACACCCGTTTGCCTTCCAGAAGATTTCCGCTCGCGGTCCGGTAAAATTTGCCGAACGCATAGAAGCGGTCGAGCACGGCCTTCATCTCCGCGGTACAATACCAGGTGTAGATCGGCGTTGCAAGCACGATCAAATCGCTCTGCATGACGGCCTGCGCCACGCGCTGCATATCGTCCTGCTGACTGCAGCCGTAGCCGTCCTGGACGTCCTGACAGCAATAGCATCCCTTGCAGGGCGCGATTTTCAGATCGACCAGCTCCAGATACGTTACGTCCGCGTCGCCGGATCGAAGCTCCTCTAAAAAAGGTTTCGCCAGTTCGGCGGTGTTGCCGTTTTTACGCGGACTTCCCATAAGTACACAAACATTCATCTGTCCAATTTTCCTCTCGGTTGATTTGATAGTTTGATATGTGATGGAGAATTGCTTTAAATTTCAAGAAAGACTTTTTTCAGCGGATTCCACGACGTGGCTCGCGAGGATGCAGCTCGTAACCGCGCCGACGCCGCCGCGCGTGGGCGTAATGGCGGCGACGACGTCAAAAACTTCGTCGTACCGGACGTCGCCGGTCAGATTGCCGTGTTCGTCGTAATGCATGCCGACGTCCAGCACGATTTGACTCGGCGAGACGTGCTCTCTGCCGACGAGTCCGCGTTTACCCGCGGCGACGATCAAAACGTCTGCGTCGCGGGTGACGGAGGCAAGGTCGCGCGTGTGCGAATGCGCATAGGTTACGGTCGCGTTTTTTTGCATCAGAAGCATGCCGACCGGTTTGCCGATCACGAGGCTGCGGCCAACGACCGTTGCGCGGCATCCGTCCAGCGGTACGTTCTCCTGCTCGAGCAGCGCCATGCAGGCCTGCGCCGTGCAGGGTGCGTAACCGGTCTGTATGCCGGTGAAGAGGCCGGTCAGCGAAGCGTCGCAAACGCCGTCCATATCCTTTTCCGGAGGGATCGCGTTGCGCGCAAGCGCGTCGTCGATCTGTCGCGGGAACGGGCGCATCGGAAGGATTCCGTGCACGCCGCTGTCCTTCGAAAGCGTGCGGAACGTAGAAAGAAGCTCCTCGACCGGCGCATCCGGCGGCAGGGCGATCGTTTCGACTTCGATGCCGATCGGCCGAAACGTTTTTATGATCCCGCGCTCATACGCGATATCGCCGGGCTGTTCGCCGAAGCGCACGATGACGAGCTTCGGATTGATTCCGCAGCATTGCAGCGATTTGCATTTTTGACCGAGCTGTTCCGAGAGTGCCTGCGCAAGCGGCGCACCCAATATCTGCCTTGCCATAAAAAACCTCTTATCCGTCGAGCTGTTTTCCGACTGTTTGATAGATAGCCTGCGCGGACGTTCCATATTCTTCGAGCATGCGGTGCGCGCGCGCGTTGAGCGCTGCCGCATAGTCCCGGTCAAGCATCGGCTTCGTATTGATAAACACGTTCAGGCTTGCGCCTTCCAGCGTCGCGCGGCAAAGCGCCGCCGCCACGCCCGCGTCGCTGACCGCCATGACGGAGCCCTTTTCGGCGCAGACGGCGATCAGTTGCAGCGCGTCGCCGCAGGATTCCATGATTTTCAGCGGCGGTTCGACCGCGCTGCGAAGCGCGCGCTCCATAATGCGGCCGCGTTCGGCCTGTTCTTCCGCCGTGCCCTTCGGCAGGCGATAGGCCTGCGCAAGCGGGGCAAACGCCTCCGCGTCTTCGTCCATGAGGCTTAAAAAGCGATCCTTCAGCGCGTCTGCGCGCGCAAGGACGTCCTGCATTTCGTCTTCGACAGCGGCATATTTCTGCTTGCCGACGGTCAGCGCGGCGACCATGTGGGAAAGCGAAGCCGCAACGGCGCCGACAAGTGCGCTTGCGCCGCCGCCACCGGGAACGGGCGCTTTTGTTGAAAGCTGCGATAAAAACGAACCGAGGGTTTCTTCGTGAAACGCCATAACGACCTCCTAAAACAGTCCTGATATGCGTCCTGACGCGTCGACGTCGATGCGCTCGGCGGCCGGCCGTTTCGGCAGGCCCGGCATCGTCATGATGTCGCCGGTCAGCGCGACGAGAAAGCCTGCGCCCGCGGACACGCGCACGTTGCGCACGGTAACGGTGAATCCTTCCGGCGCGCCTTTGAGCGACGCGTCGTCCGAAAAACTATACTGCGTCTTTGCCATGCAGACGGGAAGCTTGTCATAACCGAGTGAAACGAGAGATTCGATCTGCTTTTTTGCGGCCGCCGTAAACACGACGGAATCTCCGCGATAGACGCGTTTTACGATCGCCCCGATCTTGTTTTCTATTGTATCATCCGTTTCATAAGCAAAGCTGAATGCGTTCGGCCGTTCGCAGAGCCGGACGACTTCTTCGGCGAGCGCTACGCCGCCTTTGCCGCCGTTTCCCCATACTTCCGAACGCGCGACGTTGACGCCGAGGGACCGGCAGCACTCTTCAACGAGCCTTAACTCCGCTTCCGTATCGAACGGGAAGCGGTTGACGGCGACGACGCAGGGGAGATGGTATACGTTTTTGATATTGTCGACATGGCGCAGCAGGTTCGGGAGCCCCTTTTCAAGCGCCGCGAGGTTTTCGTCTGCAAGCGTCGCTTTGTCTGCGCCGCCGTGCATTTTCAGCGCGCGAACGGTCGCGACGACGACCACGGCATCCGGCTTTAACCCGGAAGCGCGGCACTTGATGTCGAAAAACTTCTCCGCGCCGAGGTCCGCGCCGAATCCGGC
>CAYUUB010000183.1:0-4840 GCA_964447725.1 uncultured Oscillospiraceae bacterium | reverse complement strand
CCGCGAGCCGCTCCGGCGTAAAGAGCTTGTCGATCACGACCTCCACGCGGCCCGGACGCTCGTCCAGGCAATACTTGGTGCTGGTCAAATACCCGCCCGATATTTTGGAAACATAGACCGGCACGCCGAAGTGCTTAAGCAGCTTACCGCTGCCGATCGCGCTCGGCTGGTTGCCGCCGCCGATGGAACTCATGCCCTCCGGAAACAGGATGACGCGCCCGCCGCCGCGAATGACGCGCGCAATTTCCTTGATCGTGTAAACATCCGGCGTAAAATTCTTTTTCGGAATGATCTGCAAGAGCCGGAAGATCCCCGCAAGGTGCGAACGGAAAAACTCATTGTATCCGGCGACGAAGTTCAGCGTGTCGGGCAGCAGTACGACACCGGTATAGATATAGTCCAGCCGGGAGGCATGATTGCTCACGATGATATACGGCCCCTTGCATTTGCGCGGGTCGTCCCTGATTTCCACCCGCAGGCCAAGCTTTTTAAAATACAGGATTCTCCAGAGATACCCGAGCGTATAATAGACCGCTTTCGGCGGCTGCTTGATTTTTCGTGCATGCAGCTTTTGCTGCAGCGTCTTTTTACTGTTCCGCATACCGTTTCCCCCTGCGCTATGTTTCGTCAAATCGCAAAATTGTCATTTGAAAAATTTTAGCAAAACACGGAGCATCGTGCAATCCCGTAGCGGCAACTCCGCCAAAACAATATCCGCCTGCGTAAAAAAACGACGACGCGATATCCGCCCGCCGTCGTTTTCCTTTTTTTTGCATCGTCAGATTTTTTCCAGGCTCTTGTTGTCGCCCAGCACATAGATGGAGTCGTCCGCGTGGAACGGTTCGTTCGGGTCGATATTGACCGCAACGTGCCCGTCCCGGCGAATCGCAATGACGGAGAAACCGAACTTGTTTCGAACGTTGATCTGCGCCAGCGAGCGGCCCACCCAGTCGCGCGGGATTTCGATCTCGTTGATGCTGTACTCCTCAGAAAGGTCGAGCGAATCGAGCACGCCTTCCGCAACGAGCGAACGCGCAAGGCGAATGCCGCCGTCATGTTCCGGCTGGACGACGCGGTCCGCGCCGGTTTTGATCAAAAGCTTCTGATGCAGGTCGTCCTGCGCCTTTGCGACGATTTTCTTCGCGCCCATCTCGCGGCAAAGCACCGTGGCGAGCACCGACGCACGGATATCGTCGCCGATGCAGATCACCACGCAGTCGAAATTGCGAATGCCAAGCTGTGAAACAGCGCGTTCGTCCGTCGTGTCGGCCTGAACGACGTGCATCACGCTTTCCTTGATTGCATTCACGCGGTCGGCGCGCTTGTCGACGGCGAGAACCTCATGGCCGAGCGTCGTCAGCATTCTTGCCGTACTCATGCCGAAGCGTCCCAGGCCAATGATGATAAAGCTTTTACTCATGCTTTCTTCTCCTTGCGATGGTTGATAAATCTTTTTACAGCCGGTCAGCCGATCAGGATGTCTTCGGTCGGATAGTGCAGAACCGTTTCTTTCACGCCGCCTTCCACAAGCGACATCGCAACGGTCAGCAGCCCGACGCGCCCGATAAACATCATGCAGATAATCAGGATGCGTGAAACCGTGTTGCTCGCCGCCGTCACACCGCTGGACACGCCGACGGTGCAAAACGCGCTGGTGGCTTCAAACAGCTGGTTCATAATGCCGAGCGCCCCCGCCGCCTGATGCTGCTCCACCGTCGAAACAACGATCGTCATGCCAACGACAAACATAAGCCCGAAAAAGAAGAGCGTCAGCGCGCGGCGTACCTGCTCCAACGGGATGGTGCGCCCGAACACTACGGTGTCGAACCGTCCGCGGATATATGCGCGGACCGCCAGCACCAGCGTAAAGATCGTCGTAATCTTCAGTCCGCCCGCAGTGCCGGCCGGGCCGGCGCCGACGAGCATCAGCAGCACGCTGACGCCTTTGCTGGCGTCGCGCAGCGAAAACTGGTCGATCGTGTTGAACCCGGCCGTACGCAGCGTCACCGACTGGAACAGCGCGTTCAGCAGTTTCTGGAAAAACGGCATGTTTCCGATGGTGTCCGGGTTGTCGTACTCGATCAGCATGAAGCACAGCGTGCCAAAAACGATCAATATCAGCGTGCCGGTCAGCACGATCTTCGTATGCAGGCGCATGCGCTTGAAGTGCCGCTCCCGCCGGATATTGAGCAGGACCGAAAAGCCGAGGCCGCCGCATACGATCAGCATCATAAGCACAAACAGGATATACGGGTCAGCACTGTAACCCGTGAACGAGCGGTATCCGCCGATCAGGTCGAAGCCGGCGTTGCAGAACGCGGAAATGCTGTGGAAAAGCGCATACCAGAGCCCGCGCGCCAGGCCGTATGCCGGAATAAACCGGACGGAGAGCAACGCCGTCCCGACAAGCTCGAAAATCGCCGTCACAAGGATCGCGGCGCGGCTCAGGCGGACGATGCCCTGCAGTCGGTTCTCGCCAAGCCCCTCCGCCATGGTCATGCGGTCATGCAGCGAAATTTTGCGCCCGGTCAGCGAAAACAGGATCGTCGCCATGGTCATGAATCCCAATCCGCCGAGCTGGATCAGAAGCAGGATGACAATCTGGCCAAACAGCGAAAAATACGTGCCGGTGTCCACGACGACAAGCCCCGTTACACAGGACGCGCTCGTCGCCGTAAACAACGCGTTCAAAAACGGCATGGACGTGCCGTCCTTTGTTGAAACAGGAAGCATTAGAAGCAGTGCTCCGATGAGGATGATGCAGATAAACCCCAGCGGAAGCACGCGGATCGGTCGTATTCCCTGGCGCGCCTTACGCATATGTTTTTCTCCCAGTCGGCAGTGTCAAAAACGGCTTACCCACGCCCTGCCGGCACGCTTGATCTAATATAACGGCTATAGTATACCCGTTTCCTCTCCGGTTTGCAAAAGTATCTGCGTTTCCTCTCCCGCGTACGGCGAGACGCCGGTGATCGGCTTGATCCAGCGCATGCTTTTAAAATACGGAATCGTGATGGCAAGCTTGGAAACGTCATCCACGATCAGCATCAGCAGATACGTCGTAACAAACGGTACTTTCCAGACCAGACCGCACAGGACGACGGTCGGCAGTATGATCAAATACTGTGAAAAAACGTCCGTGAGCAGCCCGTATCGGGTCTCTCCGCCCGCGCGAAAAATGCCGACGACCTCGACATACGGGATATACCGGACGACCGAGTCCACGGCAAAGATCAACAGCATCGTCCGCGCGGTCGACGTCGCCGCATCGGACAGATCGAACATCCCGACAAGCGGCGTCCGAAGCACTGCGATCATCAGTCCCAACACGACGCCGAGCACGGGCGTAAACAGCAGGAAGCGTTTCGCGGTCGCCTTGCCTTCCTCGATCCTTCCGGCGCCGACGGCCTTTCCCACAAGGATGTTGCAGGCGTTGCAGATGCCGACAAAGAAAACAAAGACAAGGCCTTCCAGCGTACGCTCCACTGTCAGCGCGGCGTAGTTGTCCGTTCCCATACGGCCGTACACCATGTTGATGCCGACTACGGAAAGGCTCCAGAAAAACTCGTTTAAAAGCACCGGCAGCGCGCGCGACCAGAAGGTCCTGAAAAACCCGCGGACCGCAAAGATTTTTTTGAACGGCGAAACAACGATATTCTTTTTTGCAATGGAAATCACGATCAGCAGCAGCGGGTTCAGCAGCGAGGAAATCGCCGTCGCAAGCCCCGCGCCCGCGACGCCCATTGCAGGAAAACCAAACACGCCAAAAATAAAAATATAGTTCATCACCGCGTTCAGCGCAGCGCTGACGCCGCTGCTGATCATCGGAAGACGAACCTGCTCGGTGCAGCGCAGCAGCGTCGATACCGCCATGTTGACCGTCAGCGAAACATAGGAAATGCACGCGAAACGCAGATACCGCACGCCTTCGCCGATCAGCACCGCATCGTCCGTAAAAAGGTTCATCACAAATTCGGGGAATGCGCCGACGCCAACGGTAAACAGCAATCCTACGGGCACCATAAACAGAAGCATCGTTCCATACGTGCGCAGGATTCCGTCCCGGTCGCCTGCACCGTGATACTGCGCAATAAACACCGCGCTTCCGCTGGCCATGCCGAACGAAATCAGCTCCACCAGAAAAGAGGCGTATCCGGCCAGGCCGACAGCCGCGATAGAAACGTCGCCAAGGCGTCCGATCATGAGCGTATCGACCAGACGAAACGACGTCATCAGTAAATTTTGAAACGCAATGGGAAGCGCAAGCGGGAGCGCCGCTTCCCAGAACGACCGGTCCAGCAGCCCGAAGATTCGCCGTCGCATGTTGGTTTTCCTCCGCATGGTCGCCGGCAGACGCAATCTGGCAAAAGGAACGCAGGCTGCATCCGCGCGGTACGGGCGCCCGAATCCGCTTCGGTGAACGGTATCGGGCGGTCGGCCTATTAGTATAACAGGAAGACGCAAGCGGTTCAAGCCGGAATCGTCCGATTTGCGACGGTCATTTTACACGGCGGTACCGGCGGCGTTCTTTTTCCTGTTCCTGCGTCGTTTTACAAGCCGCGTAAGCCTGCCAATGTTCAGTTTGAACGACAGGACGCCATATGCCGCCAGAGGATAGAACAACGGCAGATAGCTGATCACGTATTTCGAGTTCGCTTCAAACAGCAAGTGGAACAAAATCCCGCCGAGGATCGCAATTGGGTAGAGCAGTTGCCCCGGGTCCCTCTTTTTAAACAGGGCGAGCACCGAGAGGAGAAATCCGGCATAAATCAATTGAACCATATAGTTCATGGCACTGTTTACGACAAGGCCATGAACTATATGGTTCAATTGATTTATG
>CAYUUB010000182.1:0-4842 GCA_964447725.1 uncultured Oscillospiraceae bacterium | reverse complement strand
TTCTCGAACTCGCCGCCCCAGTTCCGCCTCAGGTAGATCCCGTCCACGTAGACATACGGGTATGTTCCGCCGCGCAAAGGTCTGTTCCGCCACGCTTCAATGTGAACGTATGCTTTCTTGTTCAGCTCGCTGATGGTGGCGGGAGATACTTTGGTGCCCCACAGGGCCTCGGTAATGTCCTCCACACGTCGCACCGAAACCCCGGCCAGATACATTTCGATCAAAGCTTCCTCGACGCTGCTTTCCCGCCGGCGATATCGTTCGATGATCGCCGTTTCAAACGGGATTCCCTTCAGCCGCGGCATCTTCAGAGTCACGTCCCCGCTGGTTGTGGTCAGGTTCCGGTTGTAGTGGCCGCTCCGATACCCCTGCCGGGCCTCCGTTCGTTCGTATTTTGCTGCCTGGGTCAGCTCCTGCGCTTCCTTTTCCAGCAGGTCGTTCAGTGTTTCTTCCACGCTGCCGCGCACCAGTTCTTTCAATTCGTCCTTGATTGCGCCTTCGTTTAACTGTATGATTTTCTTGGACATATGGTTGGCCTCCTTGTTTGAATGGTTCTTGCAAACCTATTCTATCATTTGGCCTCTATATGTCCTTTTTTAATTTGCGCAATTTATTGTACGTTATCATAGTATTCAGTTAAGGTCTAGATATTGCTTTTTTTGAATGGAATAGTTGTAACCGATGCAAAACAGAATAGAATGGTTGTGAAGGAAATTAGTGATTTGATGCTCCCATGATTAGGGTATACTTATCATCGAAGCACTTTAAAGTGTTGATTCAAAAATACACCGTCATCCCAAACCCTCCCAGAAACACAAAGGTGTTTGCATTTGGGTGCAAACGCTCCACCAAAACAAGGAACTTGGGGAAATGCCCGGGTTCCTTTTCCTTTTGCCACCTAAAGTATTGATGAATAAGGCAGATATATAAGTAAATTATTTATGAGTGATGCGTTCGATACCCGAAAGCACGCTAATAGAGATTTACGATGTTGTTGATGCACTCGAGAACGCCTTGCAATCGTTCTGTGCTATCAATCAGGGGAATTTGGAATCAATGATCGCGAACTGGAATGGAGGGGATTCAAATGCCGTTTTGCAGGCATTGCGGAAAAGAGCTGTCAGACGAGAATTTTTGTCCGAATTGCGGTATGCCGACAAAAGATGAGAGGGCTTTTAACGCACCAAAGCACCCAAAGCGCGCGAAACGAAGGGGACTTTTCGTCGTGCTGATTTCTGCTGTGACAGTTCTCGTCCTGCTTGCTATTGTTTTGATTGTCAACAATTCACAGTCTGATTCGATGGAAGCGATTTCGAATTCGACCACAATCATTCCTACAACCACCGCAACAATTGAAGTAACATCTACGCCGACCGCGACAATTGAAATAACGCCTACGCCGACCGCGACGGTTGAAACAACGGTTACGCAGATATCGCAACCGGACGACGCGCTCCTATCCGACGGATGGTGCCATACCGTTGGCTTAAAGGCTGACGGTACGGTGATGGCGGAGGGCCTCAACACCGATGGCCAATGCAACGTGTCGGAATGGCAGGATATTGTGGCCATATCCGCCGGAGGGTACCATTCCATTGGTTTGAAAGCCGACGGTACGGTAGTGGCGGCGGGCTATAACGAATACGGGCAATGCAACGTGTCGGAATGGCAGGATATTGTGGCCATATCCGCTGGAAACATGCATACCGTTGGCCTGAAAGCCGACGGCACAGTAGTGGCGGCGGGCTATAACGAATACGGGCAATGCAACGTATCGGAATGGCGAGATATTGTGGCTATATCCGCAGGATGCTCACATACCGTTGGTCTGAAAGCCGACGGCACGGTGGTGGCGGTGGGCGATAACGAAGACGGCGAATGCAACGTGTCGGAATGGCAGGATATTATGGCCATATCCGCTGGAGACTACTATACCGCCGGTCTGAAAGCTGACGGAACGGTTGTAGCGATTGGCTGGAACGACGATGGCCAATGCAACGTGTCGGAATGGCAGGATATTGTGGCCATATCCGCCGGAGGGTATCATATCGTCGGCCTGAAAGCCGACGGTACGGTGGCACAGGCAGGCAATAACCAATACTGCCAATGCGACGTGTCCGATTGGCAGGATATTGTGGCCATATCCGCCGGAGGCCATCATACCGTTGGCCTGAAAGCTGACGGAACTGTGGTGCAGGTGGGTTATTACTATAACAACAGCGGTTTGGCATGGGGAAGCGACATTGTCTCCGACTGGAAGCTGTGGTAATCTATTTTTCCAAAGAGGCGTGGTGTGCGGCAAGGCTTTTCAACGAAAATGTGCAAGGTGAGGCGGCGAAAGTGCACTTTTGGAATTTTAGAAACGCATCGTGATTGAAGGCGGCAACAAATAGGGAAAATGATGGGAATATTGTAATTTTTAAGCACCGTGTCGTAGCACGATACGGTGCTTGTTTTATCGTTATATCAGTTCGCCCAGTAATTGATGTAGATCATGCCTTTGCTGTTCCAGTAAACTTCGTAACAATCTGTTCCGCCGTCGGTGTTTTCAAATTCCCAGGACGATTTTTCCATCCCCCCGCTCGTGCCGGGTTCGGGTGCACTGCCAAAATAGTCTGTGAAAAAAGCGACGATTTCCGTATAAAGATCATAGGTGCCGGTAATGTCGAAGCAGGCATACTCTTCGTCAAAACAAGAGCTGTCGGCCATTGTCGCGTCGGCGATCTCGGGGAGCATGATGCCGGTGGCGTCATAATAGCTCCGGCGGCCCTGCTCGTAGCTTTCCGTCATGACGACGGTTTCTTCTGCGGGTTCAGCCATATCATCGGCCTCATTGGCATCCGCACTTGTTTCTCCGGCTTCGCTATCCTGTGCAGCATCGGTTTCGTCGGCGTCCACGTTTTGTTCGCCGACTTCAGCGTCCGAAACGTCATTGGTTTCTTCGAGCGTCGCATCGGTGGATTCTTCCATTGATTCCAGACTCTGAGTGCATGCCGAAAGGCAGAAAAACAAACATAGCGCCATGATAATCGTCAACGTTTTTTTCATGATACTTCCTCCTTTCATTTTTATTTGCAGCATTGTATTTTTCTGACAACAGTTTAACATGAAAGCGAGCGATTGCAAATGATCGCCGGGCTCTGTGCGGCGCTTTTGCCGGAAAGCATGGGGGAGTGCAAACCGGATCGTGTTATACTGGATCGGACGACACAGGGAAAGGGGAAATATTGCATATGCGCACGGAACGGGACATGATCGCGCTGATTTTGCAGACGGCGGCGGACGACGGACGAATCCTCGGCGCTTATCTGGAGGGTTCCAGAGCAAACCCGAACGCGCCGAAGGATATCTTTCAGGATTACGACGTCGTCTATATCGTTCGGGAAACGGCGTCGTTTATGCGGGAACGTTCATGGATCGACCGTTTTGGCGAGCGGCTTTATATGCAGTACCCGGAAGACGGCGAGCGGTACCCGAACGACCGGGAGAACTGCTACGGCTGGCTCATGCAGTTTTCCGACGGCGTACGACTGGATTTACATGTGGTCACGCAAAGCTACGCGGAAAAAACGCTTGCAAAAGGCGAGCCGTATCGCGTGCTGCTGGATAAATGCGGCTGTCTGCCGGAGGCCGACTGCGCGACAGACGCGGCGTACCGGGTAAAGAGGCCGGACGAAGAGGCGTTTCTTGAGGCGTGCAACGAATTCTGGTGGTGCCTGAACAATGTCGCAAAGGGGCTGTGGCGAAACGAACCGCTGTACGCGATGGATATGCTCAACGGCGTCGTCCGTCCGGAACTGGTCCGCTTGCTGTCCTGGCGCGCCGGCGTGGAGACGAACTTTTCTGTGAACGTCGGCAAAGCGGGGAAGTATCTTGAAGCGTGGCTGCCGCCTGAAACATGGGACCGCCTGCTTTCGACGTATCCGCGCGCCGCGGCCGACGAAATCTGGCGGTCGGTGTCCGCCATGTGCGAGCTGTTTGACGAAACGGCGGGCTTCTTGGCGGATCGGCTCGGGTTTCGGTATGACCGGGACGAGGCGAAAAACAGCCGGCGCTTCTGCGAGCACGTGCGGGAACTGCCGAAGGATGCAAAGGGCGTCTATTGAAATTTGAACGGCATATCGAAATGTGCTATGATGGCAGAAAATTGCCGGGCGACCGGTAAAAATCATATTGGAGAATACAAATGGATTCAGGCGTAAGGAGCACGGTGAAGCTGATTGTTGTAAACGACGGCAAGGTGCTGCTCAACCGCTGCCGCAGCGAACCGATCGGCGAGTATTACTCCCTGCCGGGCGGCGGACAGGAGAAATATGAAACGCTCGATCAGGCGGTCCGCCGGGAATGCCTTGAGGAGACCGGATATACCGTCGCGCCGGAACGGTTCGTCGCCCTGTTCGAAGAGATCAACGAAAATCCGGCGTTTCGTGCGGAATACCCGCAGTATGCGCATAAAATGCTGCACATCTTCGTGTGCAGGCTTGCTTCGGACGACACGGTAAAACCGAGCGAAATGGACGAATCGCAGGTTGCCTGCGAGTGGGTCGAAATTTCGGACGTAGCGAACCGCAATCTTCTGCCGAAGGTCGTCAAAGAACGTTTTTACGAGTTGCTGAACGCCGAACGCGCTGTTTTTCTGGGTTCGGACCATCTGATGTTTAACCACGGGTAACGCGAAAGAATCGCCTGGCGGCCCGGCGAATACGGAAAACGGCAAAAAAGGGTCCCCGGCATATGCCGGGGACCGGGATGAATCGGACGCTTTCGCCGATAAAACGCGCCGTTACAATGAACTGCACCCCTAAAGTTAGACAGTATGATAAACTGTAAATAACTTGGGGG
>CAYUUB010000181.1:0-4859 GCA_964447725.1 uncultured Oscillospiraceae bacterium | reverse complement strand
GAAAGGCCGCGTCTTTACGTTCCCGATTCCGACCATCAATATCACGAAGGACTTCGACTGGTCGAATCCCGTCGTGGACGACTTTATGCGGATCACCTGCAAATACGGCATCCCGTATTTTGCGAACTATGTCAACTCCGACCTGTCCCCGGAGGATGCGGTTTCCATGTGCTGCCGGCTCAGGATCGATAAACGCGAGCTCAGGAAGCGCGGCGGCGGCCTGTTCGGCAGCAACCCGATGACGGGCAGTATCGGCGTTTACACCGTGAATCTGCCGCGAATCGGATACCTCGCAACGTCTAAGGAAGATTTCTTCGAGCGTCTCCGTAAGATCGCGACGCTCGGCAAGACGAGCCTCGAAATCAAACGCAAAATCATCGAACGGCAGACGGAGCAGGGGCTTTATCCGTACTCCATGCACTATCTGAGAAACGTCAAGGCGCGTACCGGCGAGTACTGGACGAACCATTTTAACACGATCGGTCTCATCGGCATGAACGAATGCTGCCTGAATTTTGTTGGAAAGGACATCGGCAGCCCCGAAGGGCTCGCGTTTTCACTGGAAGTCATGAACTTTTTACGCGATCTGATGATCGAATTCCAGGAAGAGACGGGACACAGCTACAATCTCGAAGCCACGCCTGCGGAAGGCACGAGTTACCGCCTCGCCAAGCTCGACAAGGAAAAATATCCGGACATCATCCAGTCCGGCATCGAGGAGCCGATGTATACGAACTCCACGCAGCTACCTGTCGGCTATACGGACGACGTCTTCGAGTGCTGCGACCTGCAGGATGAATTGCAGTCGCTCTACACGGGCGGAACGGTGCAGCACCTGTATATCGGCGAACGGATCGAGGATATCGAAACGGCAAAAACGCTGATAAAAACGCTGTTTGAAAAGTACAAAATGCCGTATATCTCCATTACGCCGACGTTTTCGATCTGCAAGGAGCACGGCTATATCGCTGGCGAGCATTTTACCTGTCCGACCTGCGGGCAGAAAGCGGAGGTTTGGTCGCGCGTGGTCGGCTACCTGCGTCCGGTGCAAAATTACAACCCGGGCAAGAAGGAAGAGTATATCATGCGCAAAAAGTTCGTGATCTGACCGTTTACGGATTGCGCGCTTTCCGCAAAGAATGCTGATTTCTGTGACTGGAGACGTGCCTTGCGACATGTCTCCGATTTTTTTTATGAAACGATACGACTGGAGGGACCGACCTTGCTGATTGCAGGTTTTCAAAAGAATTCGTTTGTCGATTATCCGGGCGAGATCTGCGCGGTGGTTTTCACGCCATACTGCAATTTCAACTGCATCTACTGCCACAACGCGCATATCCTGAAAAAGGACACGCCGCTGATCGAGGAAGAAGCCGTGCTGGCATTTCTGGAAAAACGCGCCGGCACGCTCGGCGCGGTCGTCGTTTCCGGCGGGGAACCGACGCTCCAGCAAAACCTCGAACCGTTCGTCCTGCGCGTACGCGAAATGGGATACCGCGTCAAGCTGGACACAAACGGCACAAAGCCGAACGTGATCCAGTCCATCCTGAGTAAAAATCTGTTGGACTATGTCGCTATGGACGTGAAAGCGCCGCTTGAAAAATACGGTGAAATCGCCCAGACAGCCGTCGATACGGACGCGCTTCAAAAAAGTATCGCGCTGCTGAGAAACAGCGCGATTCCGCATGAATACCGCTTGACGTTCGCGCCGCAGCTAACGGCGGAGGATGCGGTGAACGCCGCGCTGCTCGTGAAAGGCTGCAAGCGTTTTTACCTTCAGCAGTACAGGCCGCGCAATGAAACCGACCCCAAGGCGCACGCGCCGGACTACGTCCGCGACGCTGCGGCCGGAATACGGCGTGCAATCGGCATCTGCACGCTCCGCGGACTGGGCCCCGAGGAACAATGAATCCGTGGAAACGATCGAACTTCAGGAAGAAGGCCGGTTCTTTCGCGACTCGAAATAGGTGTTTATGCGTTCTGCCAGCGCGAAGAGTTTACGCCGGTAGAGGTACAATAGCAGCACGCCGGCGCCGAGCAGCACGCAGAGCAACACGACTTTCAGGTAGTCGCCAAGCAGTATTTTGTTTCCGATTGCGCAGAGCACCAGAAGCGTCGGGATGCTGCCGAAATATACCGAAATCAGAAAATGCAGCGTTGAAATCTTCGTGCGCGCCGCAATGTACGGCACGAGCCCGTTCGGCAGAAACGGCATCAGGCAGGACAGCGCGACCACATACCCCGGATGCTTTGCTTCCGAAATAAAACGCAGGCGCTTCGTCCGGTTGCTTCCGGCAAAGAGCTGGTCCAGACGGTTGCCAAGCTTGCGGGCGGAGTAGAATACCAATAAGTTGGCAGAAACATATCCGATGTGACAGATCAAAAAGCCTTCCAGCGTGCCGAAAACGATGCCGATGGCGATCTGAATCGGCCCGCCGGGAAAGAAGATGCTCAGTATCTGGATAAATTGCAGCAAGAAAGCAAGCAGTACGCCGCGGATGCTGCCGAAGCTTCGGATATACTGCTCGATTTCGGTCTGGTCGCCGCGCTCCAGAACATCTAGGAATCCAGGCAAGATTGCATTGATGGCAACGATTACAATCAACGCAATCACCAGCAGTGCAGCAACGAGACTCGTTATACGTAATATAGTTGTCCGCCTGGAAGGCTGCTGATTCGGTTTGTCCAAATTCATGTTAGTTTATAATCCGCCTTAATGTATTTATGCTGCCAGTTTTCGGAATAGCAGACGTCGTTGTCTTCCGTTCCGCAAAGGGCGTAAAGGTCTTCGGTGACGACTTTTATCACATCATACAGTTCAAGGTTTTCAAGCATGCTCGCGGGGATTTTGTCATATCCGGCATATGCGCCGAGGATGTTGCCCGTCAGCGAACCGGTGGAATCGGAGTCGCCGCTGTGGTTTACCGACGCGATCAGGGCGCTGCGGAAATCGTCTTTGTATTTTAACGCACAGTAGAGTGCGATTGCAACAGCTTCTTCCGCAACCCAGCCTTCGCCAAGCTGCGCGATCGCGAACTGCGGCGCCGCATCCTCCTGCGCAAGCGAAATTGCACGCTCGAGCAGCGCATTGAGCTTTTCAATCTTTTCAAACGCTTTGAATTCCGATTTCAACGCTAAAATACAATCCTGCGCAATATCGAACAGCGCGTTTTCTCCGGAAAAATCGCCGTAGACGCACTGATTGACGATATGCACCATCGCCGCGGCGGAAAGGAAACCAAGCTGATGCCCGTGGGTCAGCGCCGCGGATTTTGCGCCTGCAAAATCGACCCATTTGAGCGGATAGTGCGCCCGGTCGTAAAACAGGCCGATCGGCGCGCAGCGCATCACGCCGCCGCAGCCCTTGCTGGAGTTGATCGGGTGTTCCATCGTCCCGAGCACGCCGCTGGAAAGCGAGCGCAGGCAGGTTCCGCCCGGCGCGCGCACGGAATGCATCGCCGGCACGTGGTATACCCAGCTTGTGACGTCCTTGCCCTTGCTGTGGCCGAACCGCTGCGTCCTGTGCCAGTCCATATAGGCGTTATGAAGATGGCGCTCAAGGCTCTTGTCGTCGCCAAGGAGGCGTTTCGCCGTTTCCGCCACGAGGATGCCGTTTGCCGTAAACAACGTCATCTGCGTGTCGTCCGAAACGCAGGCCGAGCCGTCTTCCATTTCGATTTCCGTGATGCCGTTTTCGCCGTATTGCTCTTTTATCTGCTCGATATTCAGAAACTCAACCGCATAACCCAGCGCGTCGCCAACAGCGCCGCCGAACAAACAACCTTTGAATTTGTCGAGATCTTTACGCTTCATCGAGCGCCTCCTGTCATTCATTTATGAAAACGTACGTTTCAGTCATCATTATAAAGTTTTCTTCGATTGGATACGATACCATTTTATCATGTTGCACAAATGCTGTAAATGCGGGGCTTTGATCCACGCCGTCCTGATAAAATGCAAACGATTCGCGGGCGCCGGCTTTTACTTGACCCTTCGCGGCGGCTTCAGCGTCGCGACGCCCACATCGTCGCAAACGCCGGTTTTCACATTCATCGGCGAATGGATGTTGAAGGAGAACCCCGCTTCGCCGTACTTCGCGTCGATACCGTCCGCGTAATTTTCCTCGGCGGTTACGCGCAGCACCTTCCCGATAACGAGCGAAACCGCGCCGGACGCCGGCGTTGCGATATCGCTCAGTTCGCACTCGAGAGACAGGAAGCTTTCGGCGATCGAAGGCGCGTCGATCGTTCGGCAGGGCAGCGGGGAAAACCCGCAGACTGCAAATTCGTCCGCCGATTCGCCGTTCGATTCGATGGACCGCATCATAGCGCCGTAATACTCCGGCGAGAGGAAGTTGACGCAGAAACAACGCTCCCGTTCGATATTCCGGTACGTATGCGTGCGCTCCATCAGGCCGCCCAGGACCGCGTAATAGCCGTCCTTTCCGCTGACGAACGAACTCCACGACTGCGGGCATACGTTCGGCATGCGATTCTTTTTATACGTCGTCACGGCAAAGAGCGTCTGCGGAATCCCGCAGACAAATTCAAAATGCGAAAAAATGTCGAACTGCCTAGGCCATTCCGCAACGAAATGTCCGGGACGATCCGTTCCGATTTCAATTTTCATAGCATACTCCTGTATTCTTTTTGTTGCGTTTGCGGCTTTCCATCAGTATAACAAGCGGGCCGTGCAGCGGTCAATAAGCCGATAAACGGCGGGGAAGGGTACGCTCCGGGTTTTATATCGCAAAATTCCTGTTGACAGAGGCGCGTTTTTTTTGTATCATATTGCCTGCAACCGCGCCCAGTTCGTCTAGTGGCCTAGGACGCCGCCCTCTCACGGCGGTGACAGGGGTT
>CAYUUB010000180.1:0-4859 GCA_964447725.1 uncultured Oscillospiraceae bacterium | reverse complement strand
AAAAACTTGTTATTTGACACGCAAAAAGCCCGCGCTTCCAAATATGGAAGCGCGGGCTTTATCGGTTCGCGTTTGCGGGCCGTTATTTGCGTCCGCCCGAACGGTTGAACACGTTTCGCTTGCCGTGTCCGTCGTTCCGTTCGCCAAAGGTTTCGGCGTACCGTTCCAGCAGCGCCTTCTGTTCGTCCGTCAGGCGCTTCGGCACTTCTACAGTGACCGTCACCAGCAGATCGCCCGTGCCGTTTGCGTTCAGGCGCTTGACGCCCTGGTCGCGCAGGCGGAACGTGGAGCCGGTCTGCGTCCCGGCCGGGATGGTGTATTTCACGCTTTCCTTCAGCGTCGGCACCGTGATGCTCCCGCCGAGCGCCGCCATCGGGTACGAAACCGGTATGTTCAGGTACAGGTCGAACCCCTTGCGCTTGAACTGCCTGTGGTTTTTGACGCTGATCGTTACGTACAGGTCGCCGTTCTGCCCGCCCCTGTGCCCCGCGTTCCCGAGGCCGCGCAGGCAGAGCGTCTGTCCGTTGTCGATGCCGGCGGGTATCTTCACCTTTTTCTTCGTGTTTTTGCGAATCCGTCCGCTGCCGTGGCAGTCCGGGCAGGGCTCCTTGATCACCTTGCCGGTGCCGCGGCATACCGCGCACGGGCGCGTGGACGTAAACGAACCGAGGATCGTGTTCTGCTGCGTGCGCACCTGGCCCGTGCCGTGGCACGTTTTGCACGTTTCCGGCTTCGTCCCCGGCTTTGCGCCGGACCCGCCGCACGTGGCGCACGTCTCCTCCCGCGGGATGGTGATCTCCTTTTCGGCGCCGAACGCGGCCTCCTCGAAGGTGATCGTCATGCTGTAGCGCAAATCGTCGCCCGGGACCGGGCCGTTACGGGTCTGGCCGCCGAATCCTCCGCCGCTAAACCCGCCGCCGAACATCTGGCCGAGAATATCGCCGAGGTCGCCGAACCCGCCGAATCCGCCGGCGAACGGGTCCTGCCCGCCCATGGACGGATCGAACGCGGCGTGCCCAAACTGATCGTACTTGGCGCGCTTTTCCGGATCGACAAGCACCTCGGCCGCTTCGTTTAATTCCTTAAATTGTGCTTCGGCTTCCTTATCGCCCGGGTGCAGGTCGGGGTGGCACTCCTTCGCCTTTTTCCGGAACGCGCTCTTGATCTCGTCTTCCGTGGCGGTCTTGCTTACCCCCAGCACCTCGTAATAATCACGTTTGTCTGCCAATGCCCCTCACCTCTCGACAAGGAGGCGCAAACGGGTTTGCGCCTCCCTTTTTGCTGATTCTGAAACCGGACGGCCCGGTTTTATTTGTCGTCGTCGACCACTTCGTAGTCGGCGTCCACAACGTCGTCCTGCGGCGCGCCCTGCCCGGCGTCGTCCTGCGGCGGCTCCTGCTGCCCGCCGTCGGACTGCTGCTGTTGCTGCTGCTGGGCCTGCTGCTCGTATACCTTGCCGAACACGCGGTAGCTGACCTCCGTGAGGTGCTCCGTGGCGGTCTTGATCATGTCGTTGTCGCTGCCCTCCAGCGTCTTCTTCAGGTCGGCGACCGCTTTTTCGATCTCTTCCTTGTCGTTTGCGTCGAGCTTGTCGCCCATCTCGCGCATGGAGCGCTCGGTGGTGTAGACCATCTGGTCGGCCTGGTTGCGGATTTCGACCTCGTCCTTGTGCTTCTTGTCCTCGTCGGCGAACTTCTCGGCGTCGTCTACGGCGCGCTTGATCTCGTCCTCCGTCAGGTTGCTCGACGCGGTGATGGTCACCTGCTGTTCGTTGCCCGTGCCGAGGTCCTTTGCCGACACGTGCACGATGCCGTTGGCGTCGATGTCGAACGAAACCTCGATCTGCGGCACGCCGCGCGGCGCGGGCGCGATGCCGGTGAGCTGGAAGCGGCCGAGGGTCTTGTTGTCCCTCGACATGCCGCGCTCGCCCTGCAGCACGTGGACTTCAACGCTGGTCTGTCCGTCCGCCGCGGTCGAGAAGATCTGGCTCTTCTTGGTCGGGATCGTGGTGTTGCGGTCGATCAGCTTGGTGAACACGCCGCCGACCGTCTCGATGCCCAGCGAAAGCGGGGTGACGTCGAGAAGCAGGATGTCCTTGACTTCGCCGCCGAGGACGCCGCCCTGAATGGCCGCGCCGATGGCGACGCACTCGTCCGGGTTGATGCCCTTGAACGGGTCCTTGCCGGTGATCTTTTTGACCATCTCCTGCACCATCGGGATTCTCGAAGAACCGCCGACCAGGATGACTTTATCCACTTTGGAAGCGGAGAGCCCCGCGTCGCTGAGGCACTTCTGAACGAGCCGCTGCGTCTGGTCGACCAGGTCGGCGATGAGTTCGTTGAACTTCGCGCGGGTGATCGTGATGTCCAGATGCTTCGGTCCGGATTTGTCCATGGTGATGAACGGCAGGTTGATCGTCGTCTGCGCAACGCCGGAGAGTTCGATCTTCGCCTTTTCGGCCGCTTCCTTCAGCCGCTGCAGCGCCATCTTGTCCTTGCGCAGGTCGATGCCGTTGTTGCGTTTGAAGTCGTCGGCGATGTAATCCATGATCAACTGGTCGAAGTCGTCGCCGCCGAGGCGGTTGTTGCCCGCCGTCGCCAGCACCTGGAACACGCCGTCGCCGATCTCCAGGATGGAGACGTCGAACGTGCCGCCGCCAAGGTCGTAGACCAGGATCTTCTGGTTGTTTTCCTTATCCATGCCGTACGCCAGCGCGGCCGCCGTCGGCTCGTTGATGATGCGGAGCACTTCGAGCCCCGCGATGCGGCCCGCGTCCTTCGTCGCCTGACGCTGGGAATCCGTGAAATACGCCGGCACGGTGATGACCGCCTGCGAAACGGTTTCGCCGAGGTACGCTTCCGCGTCCTGCTTGAGTTTCTGCAGGATCATCGCGGAAATCTCCTGCGGGGTGTAGTCCTTGCCTTCGATGTGGACCTTCCGCGAGGAGCCCATGTCGCGCTTGATCGAGGAGACCGTGCGCTCCGGGTTCGTGATCGCCTGCCGTTTTGCAATGTTGCCGACCATCCGCTCGCCGTCTTTAAACGCCACGACGGACGGCGTGGTGCGCGCCCCCTCGGAATTCGGGATGACGACCGGTTCGCCGCCTTCGAGGAATGCGACGCAGGAATTTGTCGTGCCAAGGTCGATGCCAATAATTTTGCCCATAAGTAATGCCCTCCAACTATTCTGATAATTCTATTGAAACTGTTTCCAGGTTTTTTTTAATCTTATTCCGCAACCTTCACCATGCAGTGGCGGATGATCTTGTCGCCGACGCGGTACCCTTTTTGCAGCACCTGCAAAATCTCCCCGCTTTTCTTGCCTTCGGCTTTTTCGCTCATCACCGCTTCGTGCTCGTTCGGGTCGAACTGCCCTTCCGCCTCGATGGCGCACAGTCCGAGTTTTTTCAGCGCGTCGAGCAGCTGCCGCTGTACGAGCGCCACGCCTTCCTTCATGCCGGACTCGTCCTCGCCGGCGCTCTCGGCGGCCCGCTCAAAGCTGTCCAGCACGGGCAGAAGTTCCTTGATGCTGTCCCGCTTGCCCTCCTCGTAGGCGTCCCTGCGGACGCTTGCGTTCCGCCTGCGGAAGTTGTCGAAATCCGCCTGGATGCGCTGCAGGAGCTGGACGGTCTCGTCCTTTTCCTTCTGGAGCGCTTCGATGTGCGCCTTCGCCGCTTCGAACTCTTCCGCCGTCAGCGTATAGGATTCCGGTTCCGCGTCGCACACGTCCGCCGTGCCTTCCGGCTCCGCGTCCGCCGCGGGCTGCCCGGTTGCATCCGTTTCCGCTTTCGCGGTTTCGTCGTTTTCGGGCTGTTTTTCGGCCGCGGCCGGTTCGGTTACTTCTTCGGCGGCTGCCGGTTCGAGCTCTTCCTCGACGGCGGCCGGTTTTGTCGGTCTTTTCTTCTTGTCCAATTCAACGGTTCTCCTCTTTCAGTTCATTCAACGATCGGTTGAATCGTCGTCGATCTCTTCCGTCAGCATTTCGGACAGGCACCTGCGCATGTATTCGATCACGGAGATCACCTTGTTGTAATGCATGCGCGTCGGCCCGATAATGCCGAACGACCCCATCGGCTCGTCGCCGATCTGGTACGTCGCCGTGACGATGCTGCAGTCCTTGAGCATTTCGTTTTCGTTTTCGTTGCCGATGGTGATGGAAAACTCCAGCCTGCTGGCCTGTTTCAGCAGCTCGTAAAGGGTGTTGCGGCCCTCCACGGCGGTTAAAAACATCTTCGCCTTGTTGACGTCGCTGTACTCCGGGTAGTGGAGCATGTTGGTCGCGCCGGAGAGCTGCACGTTCGGGTTTTCCGGCTCGATCTTGCGCTCGATCGTCTCCACCATGGAGTTGAGGAACGCGCGCCGCTCGTAAAGCTCGCCGGTCACCTCGCGGGAGACCCGCTCGCCGATGCGGTCCATGCGGCAGTCGCGGAAGCGCTCCGTCATGATGCGCGAAATGCGCTCCAGCTCGTCGTCGCCCATGTCCTCGGGTATGCGGATGACCGCGTCCCTTGCAAAGCCCGCCGACGTTACGACGACCACCAGCGCGCGCCCTTCGCGCAGCGGCACGAGCTGGATGTGCCGCAGCCGGTTTGCCGAAAGCATCGGCGGCATGATCATTGCCGTATAGTGCGTCACCGCGGACAGCGCCTGCGCCGTCTGCTTCATGACCGTTTCCACCTCGTCGAGCTTCGCCGTCATATGCGCGCGGATGAGCTTGATCTCGTCCTTTGTCAGGGACGCCTTCTGCATCATCTGGTTGACGTAGAGCCGGTACGCCTTGTCCGACGGGATCCGCCCCGCGGACGTGTGCGGCTGTTCGAGATATCCAAGCTCTTCCAAGTCTGCCATTTCGTTTCGGAT
>CAYUUB010000179.1:0-4870 GCA_964447725.1 uncultured Oscillospiraceae bacterium | reverse complement strand
TCTATGCGCTATCAGGATATGGACCAGTCGGCGCTGCAGGCGGAATTGACCCGCATACGCGCTGAATATGAAGCTCTCCGTGCAAAAAATCTCAAGCTCAACCTCACCCGCGGCAAGCCCGAAACCGCGCAGCTCGCGCTCTCGGACGGGCTGTTCCGCACGGTTGACGACGGGGATTTCCTGTCCGACGGCATCGACGCGCGCAACTACGGCGAGCTCGCCGGGCTGCCCGCATGCCGCGCGCTGTTTGCGGACATCCTCTTTTGCAAACCGGAAGAGGTGGTCTGCGGCAACAACGCGAGCCTCAACCTCATGTACGACCTGATCGCCAAAGCGTACACACACGGGCTGAAAAATTCCAGGCAGCCCTGGTCGAAGGAACCCAAGATCAAATTCTTGTGCCCCTTCCCCGGCTACGACCGGCATTTCAACGTCTCCAAGTCGTTCGGCATGGAGCTCGTCCCCGTCCCCCTGCATGCGGACGGGCCGGACATGGACATGGTCGAGGAGCTGGTCAAGGACCCCGCGGTCAAGGGCATGTGGTGCGTGCCGAAGTATAGTAACCCGGACGGATACGTCTACCCGCTTTCGACCTGCAAGCGCATCGCCGCGCTGGCCCCCGCCGCGCCGGACTTCGCGCTCATGTGGGACAACGCGTACGTCGTCCACACGTTCGACGGCAAAGACCCCGCTTTCCCGGACATCATCGGTCTGTGCCGCGAGGCGGGACGTCCCGACCTCGTATACGAATTTGCGTCGACCAGCAAGGTGACCTTCGCTGGCGCGGGCATTTCCTGTATGGCGGCTAGCGAGGACAACATCAAGTACGTCCTGTCGCTGATGAAGTTCCAGACCATCGGGCCGAACAAGGTCAACGAGCTCATGCACGTGCGTTTCCTCAAAGACCGCGCAACCACGCTGAAGCACATGCAAAAGCACGCGGCCATCATGAAGCCGAAGTTCGAGCTCGTCTGCGACATGCTGGCACGCGAGATCGAGCCGCTCTCCATCGCGAGCTGGAATCGTCCCAAGGGCGGATATTTCGTCAGCCTGAACGCCATGCCGGGCACGGCAAAGCGCACCATCGCACTCTGCAAAGACGCGGGCGTGGCCATGACGGCCGCGGGCGCGACCTATCCCGGCGGCGTAGACCCGCAGGATACGAACCTGCGCATCGCGCCGTCCTATCCGCCGCTCAAAGAGGTCGAAACGGCGATGACGGTGTTCTGCACCTGCCTCAAGCTCGCGGCGCTGGAAAAGTTGCTGGAGGCGTAACGCATCATTCAATCGCAACAAACACAGGAGCGCGGCCGTCAAAGCCGCGCTCCTAATTTGCTATAAGTTCCTTGGGTTGTTAAGGGTCGCAACCCTTAACTCATATATTCCGGCTGCGCCGGTTTAACCGGCGCAACGGATCGCCCGGTACGGGCGGTTTCGCTGTGCGTTTTGCCGCCCGGGAGTCCGAAGGACGAGAGGCAAAACGCGGTTGACCCGTTAAAAAACTAGTTTTTTAACGGAGCGAAACAAAGATCGATCTGCAACTCGTCGTTTGGCTCGAAGCCAATCTTTTTGTAGAGCGCGATCGCGCCCGCGTTGCAGTCGTCCGCCATTAAAAACGAACAAACGGCCCCGCGCTCGATTCCGTATTGCAGCGCGCTTTCGATCAGCGCACGCCCGACGCCGCGGCCCTGGTATTCCGGCCGCACGGCAACCTCGCGAATCCACGCGATCGGCCCCTTCATGCTTTCGTATCCGTAAACCGCCGTGCAGACCACGCCCGCAATCGCTCCGTTCAGACGAAACGCGAGCACGGCTTCGTGCCTTGCGCCGCCCGCCTGCGCGTCCGGGTCGTTCCCCGATATCCAGGCGCGCACGCTCTCCTCGGATTCGCCGTAAAACTCGCGGCTCTGCATGCGGCAGCTCTGCGTGACGGATGCCGCTTCCGCGCATTCGTCCGGCGCAATCGGCATACAAACGGTTTTCGGCGTATATGCGTTTTTCAGCGGGCAAACCCAGTATTCGCGCAGCATGCCGTATTCGGAAAAACCGGCGTCGAGAAACCGCGCTTTCCATTCCTCCGGCACGAACGTAACGAGCGTTTCGACGCCCTGCGCCTTTGCCGTGCGGATCACGCTGTCCGGCTCGTCCGCCGCCCATTGCAGCTCGTTGATCTCCGTGAGCTTCTTCCGCCCGCGCAAAACGATCCTTTCCGGCGAGTCCTCAAGGACCGCATAGTCCGCGACGGACTCGTATTCCAGCCATTCGAACGAAGAGTAGCGAAACGTCGCTGCTTTTTCTTTTAGCGTGTCGAACGTTGTTTGATCGATCATCGTGCTCCCCCATTATAAAAGACAAGCGGCAGGAAATGTTCCCGCCGCCGTTGGTTCATTGCTTACGCCTTGTACGAATCGAAGCCCATCTTATGATAGACCTTCCGGACGGTCCTGCGCGCCGTGGCGGACGCGCGCTCCGCGCCGAGCTTCATCGCCTCGGTCAGGTACGCCTTGTCGGATAGCAGCCGGTCGTATTCCGTGCGGATCGGACGGAGCGTCTCGTTGACCGCCTCCGCAACGCCCGCCTTGAGCTCACCGTAGCCCTTGCCGGCAAACGTTTCAACCGCGTCGTCGATTGTGCCGCCGCGACAGGCGGAATAGATCGAAAGCAGGTTGTATACGCCCGCGCGCTCGGGGTTGTTCGTGATCTCGCCCTCGCTGTCCGTCACCGCGCGTTTGAGCTTTCGCACCACGGCGTCCGGGTCGTCGAGGATGCGGATGTATGCGTTCGGGTTGGGGTCGGACTTGCTCATCTTGCTCGTCGGCTCCTGCAGGCTCATGACGCGCGCGCCGACCTTCGGGATGTACGGTTCCGGCACGACGAACGTCTCGCCGTAGGTGTTGTTGAAGCGGATCGCAAGGTCGCGCGTGAGTTCGACGTGCTGCTTCTGGTCCGCGCCGACGGGGATGAAATGCGCCTGATAGATCAGAATGTCCGCCGCCATCAGCACGGGGTACGTGAACAGCCCGGCGTTGATGTTGTCCGAGTGCTTCGCGCTCTTTTCCTTGAACTGCGTCATGCGGGAAAGCTCGCCCATGTACGCGCAGCACATCAGCGCCCAGGTGAGCTGCGTGTGCTCCGGCACGTGCGACTGCACGAACACGACGGAGCGGTCCGGATCGATGCCGCAGGCCAAAAACAGCGCGAACGTCTCCACGCTGCGCCGCCGCAGCTCGCCCGCGTCCATCCGCACGGTCTGCGCGTGCAGGTTGGCGACCATGTAGTACGCGTCGAACTCGTCCTGCATGACGACGAAGTTCCGCAGCGCGCCGAGATAGTTGCCAATGGTCAGTACGCTGGTCGGCTGTATGCCGCTGAGCACCGTCTTCTTCTTCTTCTGTTCCGTCGTTTCCATTTTTCTCCCGCTTCCCCCGCGGCCCGGGCGTTTTGCCGCAAGCCTGTTTGTCTATGCAAACGCGCCCGTTTTCAGGCGCGCCCGTTTTGAAAAAGCTTTGAGCAAGGAATAAGCCGAGTTCTGTCAAAGTGCGACCATCTATCTGAGGCCAATCGTCGCCGAGAGGCTCATGCGATTCCCGGGAGCGTAGCGGGCCGCTATTAAATGCTCCCATTCCAATCTTGCACCGAGTGGGGTTTACAGCGCGTCTCCGTCGCCGGGACGCGGGTGAGCTCTTGCCTCGCCTTTCCATCCTTACCCGCAAAAGCGGGCGGTTTCTTTCTGTTGCACTTTCCCTGGAGTCGCCTCCGCCGGGTGTTACCCGGCACCCTGCCCTGCGGTGCTCGGACTTTCCTCACCCGCCGAAATGGCGGGCGCGGTCGCCTTCCTTACTCAAATTTCCAAAGGTTCAAATCGCTTGCTGCCTTCGTTTCGTCATTCGTCGCCGGAGTATAAAATTCTCCCGCAGTTTTCGCATTCCACAATGCCGTCCGTGGTCGCGATCTTCTTGAGCATCACCATCGGCAGGGACATGTTGCACCCGCCGCACTTGGCGTTGACGACGCGGGCGATCGGCACGGCATGGTGTTTTTTCACCTGCTTATACCGTTTGAGCAGCGCCGGATCGACTTTGGCGCCCAGTTCCGCGATTTTCTCGTCGTGCAGCTTCAGTTCGTCCGCGCGGCCGTCGCGTTCCTCTTCGCATTCCTTGCGAAGCGCATCGTATTCCTTCTTCGCTTTCGCGGCGGTGCGCATCGTGCTCTGATAGTCCTCCATCGCCTTTTCGATTTCGGCGAGCAGGCTTTTCGTTTCGCGCACGCCCTGCGAGATCTCGCGGCTCAGTCGTTCGATGTCCCCCTTGAGCTCGGTCATCTCTTCCGCCGTGCTCTCCTCGTCCTTACGGATGGTCTCCAGCTCGCTGCTCTCGACCTCCAGCCGCTCTTCCAGCTTTTCGACCTGTTCGGTCAGCTTGCCGAGCTGCTGATTGTAGGACTCGATATCCTCCGTCAGCTTGGCAACCACGGCTTGCTGTGTTTTTAACTGCTTATGCAGTTTATTGAGTTTCAGTCTTGCCGGCGTGCTGCGAATTTCCGTTTCGATCCCGGTCTTTGCAATCTCCGCCTCCTGATACGCCCATAAGGCATCCATTTTTCTCACGGCGTTCCCTCCTAAAGGCGCGTAAACGGGCTAGCGTCCGCGCGCGATAAATTATATTGTACATCAAAACATTCGTTCTGTAAACGGCGAATCAACGGCTCCAGCACGACACGCTCGGTCTCGTAATGCCCCGCGACGATCAGGTTCAGCCCAAGCGTCCGCGCGTCGATCGCGTCCGAATGCTTGACCTCCCCGGTTAAAAATACGTCCGCTTTTTGTTCCGCGGCTTCGCGGATTGCGCTTGCCCCGCTTCCGCCGAGCACG
>CAYUUB010000178.1:0-4874 GCA_964447725.1 uncultured Oscillospiraceae bacterium | reverse complement strand
AGATGTACGACGTTGTGCGCGTATCCGAAAAGCACTTGATCGGAGAGGTCATCGAACTGCGCGGCGACCAGGCCTCTATTCAAGTTTATGAGGAAACGGGCGGCATTGGGCCGGGCGAACCTGTCGTAACGACCGGCGCGCCGCTTTCCGTCGAGCTCGCGCCGGGACTGATTGAGTCGATTTACGACGGCATTCAGCGCCCGCTGAACGTAGTCCGTCAGCGCGCAGGCGACCGCATCACGCGCGGAATCATGGTCGACGCGCTGGACCATGAAAAACTTTGGGCGTTCAAACCCGTTGCAAAGGTCGGCGACGAACTGACCGGAGGAGACATCCTCGGCACCGTGCAGGAAACCGAAGCGGTTTTGCACCGTGTGATGGTTCCGCCGACGATGTCCGGCAAGCTGACCTGGATTTTTGAAGGCGAAGCGAATATCGTTACGCCGATTGCAAAGCTCGAAAAGAGCGACGGCACGACCGTTGAAATTCCGATGCTGCAAAAGTGGCCGGTCCGCAAAGGCCGTCCTTACGCGCAGAAGGTTGCGCCACAGGAGCCGATGATCACCGGACAGCGCGTCATCGATACGCTGTTCCCGGTTGCAAAAGGCGGCACGGCGGCTGTCCCGGGCCCGTTCGGCAGCGGCAAGACGGTCGTTCAGCATCAGCTGGCCAAGTGGGCGGACGCGGACATCATCGTCTACGTCGGCTGCGGCGAGCGCGGCAACGAGATGACGGACGTTCTGATGGAGTTCCCGGAACTCAAAGATCCGCGGACCGGCCTTTCGCTGATGAAGCGCACCGTGCTGATCGCCAACACGTCCGACATGCCTGTCGCGGCGCGTGAAGCTTCCATCTATACCGGCATCACGATTGCGGAATATTTCCGCGATATGGGATATAAAGTTGCAATCATGGCGGATTCGACGTCCCGCTGGGCGGAGGCGCTGCGTGAAATGAGCGGCCGCCTCGAAGAGATGCCCGGCGAGGAAGGCTATCCGGCCTACCTTTCCAGCCGGCTTGCGGAGTTCTACGAGCGCGCGGGCGCGGTCGTTGCACTCGGCAGCGACAAGCGCGAAGGCGCGGTTTCGGCCATCGGCGCCGTGTCGCCTCCGGGCGGCGATATTTCCGAGCCGGTATCGCAGGCAACGCTGCGTATCGTCAAGGTATTCTGGGGCCTGTCGAGCAAGCTCGCATACGCGCGGCATTTCCCGGCGATCGACTGGCTGCAGAGCTATTCGCTGTATCTGAACCGCCTAGAAGACTGGTTTAACAAAAATGTTTCGAGCGACTGGACGTCGCTTGTGCAAAAGACGATGTCGCTGCTTCAGGAGGAGAGCGAGCTGGACGAAATCGTCCGACTCGTCGGCATCGACGCGCTGTCGTTTAAAGACCGCCTGACGCTGGAGTGCACGCGTTCCATCCGCGAGGACTATCTGCATCAGAACGCGTTCCACGAAATCGACACGTATTCCTCACCAAAGAAGCAGTACCTGATGCTCAAATCGATCCTGACTTATTACGACAAGAGCCTGGTCGCGCTTCAGGAAGACGCTTCGTTCAAGAAGCTTGCAGCGCTGCCGGTCCGCGAGAAGATCGGCAGACTGAAATACGTGCCGGAAGACGACGTTCAGGCGCAATACGATCGGATCATAAAAGACCTCAACGACCAAATTCGCGCACTGACGGAAGGAGGCGAGCAGGATGCGTAAGGAATACAGAACGATCAAAGAAGTCGTCGGCCCGCTGATGCTCGTTGAAAAAGTTTCGGGCGTGAAGTACGATGAACTCGTCGAAATCGAGCAGGCGGACGGCGGAATCCGCCGCGGGCGCGTCCTGGAGATCAATCAGGACAAAGCGCTGCTCCAGCTGTTCGAAGGCTCGCAGGGCTTGCAGATCAGTTCCTCGAAGGCTCGTTTTTTAGGCAAGTCCATCGAGCTCGACGTTGCGCCGGACATGCTCGGCCGTATTTTCGACGGCATGGGCAAGCCCATCGACAACGGCCCGGCGCTGATTCCGGACAAACATCTGGATATCAACGGCACGCCGATGAACCCGACTGCGCGCGACTACCCAAGTGAGTTTATCCAGACCGGCATTTCCGCCATCGATGGGCTGAACACGCTGGTCCGCGGGCAGAAGTTGCCGGTGTTCTCCGGCTCCGGCCTGCCGCACGCGAACCTCGCCGCGCAGATTGCGCGCCAGGCGAAGGTTCTCGGTTCGAACGAGAAGTTCGCCGTCGTGTTCGCCGCAGTCGGCATCACGTTTGAAGAAGCGGACTTCTTCGTCGGCGATTTCAGAAAGACCGGCGCGATCGAAAGGACGGTCACGTTCATCAACCTGGCGAACGACCCGGCCATTGAGCGTATCGCAACGCCGCGTATGGCGATCACCGCCGCGGAATACCTCGCATACGATCTCGGTATGCACGTGCTGGTCATCATCACGGACATCACAAACTATGCCGAAGCGCTGCGCGAAGTTTCCGCCGCGCGTAAGGAAGTTCCCGGCCGCCGCGGCTACCCCGGTTACCTGTACACCGACCTTGCGACGATGTATGAGCGCGCGGGCCGTATCCGCGACAACGCGGGCTCGATTACGATGATCCCGATCCTGTCCATGCCGGAGGACGACGTGACCCATCCGATCCCCGACCTGACCGGCTACATCACGGAAGGGCAGATCATCCTGTCCCGCGAGCTCTACCGCAAAGGTCTGACACCGCCGATCAACGTGCTCCCGTCGCTGTCGCGACTCAAGGACAAGGGCATCGGCAAGGGCAAGACGCGCGAAGACCACGCGGATTCTATGAACCAGCTGTTTGCCGCGTATTCGCGCGGCAAGGATGCGAAGGAGCTCGCCGTCATCCTCGGCGACGCCGCGTTGTCCGATACCGACAAGCTTTACGCAAAATTCGCCGATGCATTCGAAGAGCAGTACGTGTCGCAGGGGTACTACACGAACCGCACGATCGAGGAAACGCTCGACCTCGGCTGGAAGCTGCTCGGCATTCTGCCGAAGTCGGAACTCAAGCGTATCCGCGACGAGTATATCGAGAAATATTACCCCAAGGAGGCGTAGCCTATGGCCGCCATACAGGTAAAACCGACCCGTATGGAACTGAGCAACCTGAAGAAACGCAAAAAGGTTGCCGTTCGCGGTCACAAAATGATGAAGGACAAGCGGGACGAACTCGTTCGCCGCTTCATCGATTATGCGCGTCAGAATAAAGCGCTGCGTGCGGAGGTGGAAGAAAAGCTGTCCCGCGCAATGAAGAGCTTTGTGCTTGCGCGCGCTTCCATGAGCAACGCTGAAATCGAGGAAGCGCTGATGTATCCTGCGCGCGCGGCGGAGGTCGCCGCCGGGGTTCAGCACGTGCTCTCCATCCAGGTGCCGAAACTTTCGATTAAAGCGCAGGAAGGGTTCACGTATCCGTACGGCTTTGCGACCACCAGCGCGGACCTTGACATGGCCGTGCAGCTGCTTGCGGAAGTCCTGCCGCTGCTTGTGCAGCTTGCCGAGATCGAAAAGGCGTGCAGCAGGCTCGCCGACGAGATCGAAAAGACGCGCAGGCGTGTCAACGCACTCGAATACGTCATGATCCCGCAGTTCACGGAGGCGATTCGGACGATCCAGATGAAGCTGGACGAGAACGAACGCGGCAACCTGACGCGGCTGATGAAAACGAAAGAGATGCTCCAGGAACAGGGGAGATGAACGTCGTTTCTCTTGCAAAAGAATATGGATTTGCGGAATGCTACGTCTTTCCGGCCGATCCGTTTGTGCATTATAAGCGCCGTCTGATGGACGGCGCTTTGCATCATGCCGGAATCAATCTGAACGGCGACGTGAAGGCGGAGCACGGCTGGGCGAATGCGCTCGTCGCATTAATCCTGCCGTACCGGCCGTATGCGGAATCCATTTCGGTTTCGGGATACTATCCGTCCAGCAACGCGGGATATCACGCGGCAAACAAGTTGCTGGCGAGCTTAAGCGGGCAGGGAATTCGAGCGGAGCGTACCTATGTGCCCGTGCGCGAGCTCCTCATCCGCGGCGGCATCGGAGTTCCGCTGAAAAACGGTCTGACGGCGATCCCGCCGTACGGAACGCGGTTTTCCGTGCAGACGCTGATCGCCGGCCTGCCGGACGTTTGCTATACGCCCGCGCGGGAGCCGGAGGAGCCGCGCTGCAAAGGCTGCCATGCCTGCGAAAGGGCTTGCCCGACGCACGCGATCGGCGCAAACGGCTATACGTACGAAAAATGTGCGCGTGCTTATATGGGCGGAGAACCGATGGCAGACTGGGTCATGGACGCGCTGACGAGCATCCTCGGCTGCGAACTCTGCCAGAGCGTCTGCCCGTACAACCGCACTATCGAGCCGATTACGGACATGCCGGACGCATTCCGGCTTGAAAAACTGCTCTCCGGCGAAATTAAGCCTGCGCTGCGGATTGTCGGAACGAACCTGAAAAAGAACGGGCGATTGCAGCAGCACGCGTGCGTCGTTGCGGCAAAGCAGGGACGGACGGACCTGGTCCCGTTGATCGAAAACCTGCTCGACGACCCGCGCGAGGCCGTCCGGGTCGCGGCGGACTATGCGCTGCGGTGCCTGAAAGCGGACGACTGATCGCCGGACCGGACGCCGAGAGCGTCAAGGAAGAATTTTGCAATCTGTTCGAATCAAAGCCATAAAATCTGTTTTACAAGCATGCCGGAATCATGTTACAATATCATCTGTCAACCAGTTTGCCGCGCTAAGCGGGGAGTTAGCGGTGCCCTTTGCCTGCAATCCGCTACAGCAGGGCCGAAATCCCGTTCCAAGGCAAGCGTCTGTGGGGTCAGATCCCGATAAGGGGCGTTGAGCGTCGGGTCCCGT
>CAYUUB010000177.1:0-4876 GCA_964447725.1 uncultured Oscillospiraceae bacterium | reverse complement strand
TGCGAGCTGCTCTATCTTTCGACGCCGCCGCACGCCGCCGTTTCGGAATGCGTCCGGCTGGTCAGAGACGTCGGCAAGCCCGCGCTCGCCGGGTTCGTCAACGCCGTTTTGCGAAGGATCGACCGCGAACGGGACGCGCTCCCGCCGTTTCCGGAGGAACCGGCCGAACGACTGTCCGTTCAGTACAGCTATCCGGAATGGATCGTTTCCGAATGGATTGCCGACTATGGCGAAGAGCAGACGGAAGCGTTGCTTGCACGCAAATCAATGCCAATCGAGGTCCGCGCACAATATCCCTTCACGCGGGACGAGCTTGCCAAGGCGCTGCCCGTGGAGAGCCGCACGAACCGCTGGGACGAAAATTCGCTCGCGCTTGCGTCGGGGTTCGACGTCGCGTCTTCCCCGCTGTTTTCCGCGGGTAAATTCACCGTCATAGGCCAGGGCGCGATGCTCGTGTGCCGTGCGCTCGGCGACGTAAAGGGCCGGCGCGTGCTGGACGCGTGCGCCGCGCCGGGCGGCAAAAGCGCGTATCTTTCGAGCCTCTGCGAAAACGACGTTTCGCTCACGTGCCTCGAACTGCACCCGCACCGCAAGGAACTGCTGGACAAAACGCTGGCGCGGCTGCGCGTGCGTGCGGACACCCGTGTGTCCGACGCGACGGAGTTCGATCCCGAATATGAAGACGCGTTCGACGCGGTATTGATCGACGCGCCGTGCAGCGGGCTCGGCCTGCTCGGCGACAAGCCGGACATCCGCTACGCCAAGTCGGGAGCGGACGTCGACGCGCTGGCTGCGATTCAGAAAAAGATTCTCGATACCTGCCGCCGTTACGTTAAGCCGGGCGGCATGCTCGTTTACGCGACCTGCACGATCTCCGCGCGCGAAAACGAACGGCAGGCCGAAGCGTTCCTCTCGGAGCATTCGGATTTCGAGCTGGAACCGATGCCGCTGCCGATCGAAAACGGCGGGATGCTGCAGCTGCTGCCGCAATTGCACGGCACGGACGGATTTTTTATAGCGAGGATGCGCAGATGTATTTAGCCGATCTCGATCAAACGGAAATCAGCGAGCTGCTCGCCGGCTGGGGCGAACCCGGGTACCGCGCGAAGCAGGTCTATGCCTGGCTGAACAAGGGCGCGCGGCCGGGCGAGATGACGAACGTGCCCGCCGCGCTGCGCGAAAAGCTGGCGGCCATCCCCTACGGCGGGGTGACGATCCGGCAAAAATTCCGTTCCGCAAAGGACTGGACGGTCAAATACCTCTTTCGCCTTGAGGACGAAAACCTTGTGGAAGGCGTTTTGATGCGCTATCATTATGGTAATACGTTGTGCCTGTCCACGCAGGTCGGCTGCAACATGGGCTGTAAGTTCTGCGCCTCCACGCTGGAAGGCTGCGTGCGCGACCTGCGCCCCGGCGAAATGCTCGGCCAGATCCACGCGGTCGAGCGCGACGAGCCGGCCAAAGAAGCCGGCCACCGTACGGTGACGAACCTCGTGCTGATGGGCAGCGGCGAACCACTCGACAACTACGACAACGTCGTGAAGTTTTTACGCATGGCGACCGCGCAGGACGGGCTCCGCATCAGCCCGCGCAACATCTCGGTTTCGACCTGCGGGATCGTGCCGAAAATCGCCGACTTTATTACGGACGCGCCGCACGTGACCCTCTCGGTTTCGCTGCACGCGCACGACGACGCGACGCGCTCGAAGCTGATGCCGGTCAACCGCGTTTACCCGATCGACAGTGTGATCGCCGCGGCAAAGCACTATGCCGAGGCGACCGGGCGACGCGTGGTGTTCGAATACGCGCTCATCGACGGCGTCAACGCAAGCCTAAAAGACGCGGACGCGCTGGCAAACAAACTCCGCGGCATCCTTTGCCACGTCAACCTGATTCCGCTCAACCCCGTTGCGGAACGCGGGCTCGCCGGCGTAAGCCGCGCCGAGGCGGAACGCTTTAAGAACCGACTCACCGAACGAAACATTTCCGCAACCGTACGCCGCGAAATGGGCACGGACATCGACGGCGCATGCGGTCAGCTGCGCAGGAGGATTTTGCATGAAGTACGCAGTGAAAACTGACATCGGGAAACGCGCGCACAACGAGGACAGCTATCTGGTCCCGCCGGAAGGCTGCGACGCCTGCCTGTTCGCCGTCGCGGACGGCATGGGCGGGCACGCGGCGGGCGCGGTTGCGAGCAAGCTGCTGGTGGACGGGCTTTCCGCCGACACTGGCAAGTTCAGGACCGACCGCGAAATCAAGCAGCTCAAGACCCTCATCGAACGCGTCAACCTCAGCGTATTCGAAGCGTCGGAAGACGACGCGTCGCTGCGCGGCATGGGCTCCACGCTGGTCTGCGTCCTCGTGCTCGGCAAAAAATACATCGCCGCGAACGTCGGCGACAGCCGCCTGTACCATTTCGACGGCGAATCGATCAAGCGCATCACGACCGACCACTCGTTTGTCGAACAGCTCGTGATGCAGGGCGTCATCTCGCGCGAAGAAGCGCGCGTCCACCCCCAGCGCAATATCATAACGCGGGCGATGGGCGTTTCCCCGACCGTGGACGTGGACATGTTCGAGCACGACTGGCACCCGGGCGACATCCTGCTGCTCTGCTCGGACGGGCTGCACGGCGCGGTGGAGGAAGACGAAATCGTCTCCATCCTGCAATCCGGGCAGACGCTGGACGAAATGTGCGATGCTCTCGCGCAGGCCGCGCTGGACAACGGCGGCACGGACAACATCACGCTCATCCTCATCCAATGCGAGGAGGACGAGCAGGCATGATCGCACAGGGAACGATTATCGGTCATAAATATCGCATCGACGGGCTGATCGGCACGGGCGGCATGGCGCACGTCTACCGCGCGGTCGACCTTGTCAGCCATAAAACCGTCGCCATCAAGGTTTTAAAGGACGAATTCCGCAACGACCTGGAGTTCACGCGCCGGTTCGAGCGCGAGGCGCGCGCTGTTTTGCACCTCAGCCACGACAACATCGTCCGCGCGTACGACGTCGGCGAGATCGACGGCCTGCCCTATATCGTGCTGGAATACATCGACGGCCGGACGCTCAAGGAAATCCTTGTGGAAAACGGACCCATGCCGCCGCGCATCGCCGTCGCGCTGACGGTACAGGTGCTCGACGCGCTCGGCGCGGCGCACAGCGCGGGCATCATCCACCGCGACGTCAAGCCGCAGAACGTGATCGTCATGCAAAACGGCAAGGTCAAGCTCATGGACTTCGGCATCGCGCGCGAAGTGGACGCGAACACCGTCACCTTTACGGGATCGACCGTGCTCGGTTCGGTGCACTACCTTTCCCCGGAGCAGGCGAAGGGCACGCCCGTTACGGAAGCCAGCGACCTGTACTCCACCGGCATCATGCTCTACGAAATGCTGACCGGGCACGTCCCGTTTGAGGGCGACAACTCCGTCGCGATTGCGCTCAAGCATATCAGCGACATGCCCGCGCCGCCGATCGAGCTGAACCCGAAGATCCCGCCCGCGCTGAACGACGTGATCATGCGCGCGCTCAACAAGGACCTCAACCGCCGTTACGCGAGCGCAAAAGAGATGAGCGCGCATCTGCGCCGTTCGCTAAAGGACCCGAACGGCGAGTTCGCACGCTTCGGCACCACGGGAAAATTGCAGTCGCAAAAAGGCTCCGACAAAAAAAAGCGCCCGCACGGAACCGTTAAAATTGGCATCACCGTCGCGGCGCTGGTCGCGATCATCATCGGCGTCTTCATCGTCCTGCGCAGCGCATATCAGTCGAACTCGGAAAATTTCGAAGTCGTCCCGGCCATTACCGACCGCTCCACCGACGAAGCGCGGCAGAGAGCGGAAAACTACGGCTTTTCGTTTGAAATCGAAAGCTACGAAAACAGCGACTCCGTCGCCAGCGGAAGCGTCATGCAGCAAACCCCGGAAGCCGGGACGAACGCGCTGCGCGGCTCCGTCATCTACGGGGTGGTCAGCCTCGGCCCGGCCGCGCCGACCGTCCCGAACCTGATCGGCATGTCGCCCGACGAAGCCGAACGCGCGCTGGAAGAAAGCGGGCTCGCCCTCGGCTCGATTTCCTACCGGGTTTCGGAAATCGCCATCGGCTACGTCTGCGAGCAGTCGATCGCGCCGGAAACCGAAACCACCAACGGGCAGGTCGTCGACATCGTCGTCAGCGCCTCGTCCGAAACGGCCTTCGAAATGCCCTACGCCATGGACGACAAGCTGAACCTGATTTTGGACCAGCTCAGGCTGGACTCGTTCAGCAACGTTTACGTCCGGTATGCCGATTCCGACATCGTCGAGGACGGCGTCGTCTTTTTGCAGGACCCGCTACCCGGCACGGAGGTGCTGCCCGAAACCGCCGTGACCCTGACGGCCGCCGGAACGCCGGTTTACGGCTATGAGGCGGACATCGCGTTCAACGTCGATATCGAAAACAGCGGCACGAAAGTCCTCGCCGTCATGCAGGAGGCGTACGACGGGTTCGCCTACTATCGCATCCTTTACGAGGGAACGCTTGAAAAGGGCAGCAAGATTCCGATCTCGTTCACGGCATATTCCGACGTCGAAGGCATGCGCGAAATCGTCCTTATGAGCGAAGGCAAGGAACTCAAGCGGCAGGATTTCACGTTTACCGCAAAAGAGTCCTGACTATGACGGCTGCGATACGGACAACGCGCAAAGGCGCGCATATACGAACGAGGTCGTTTCCATGAAGCAGGGCCGAATCATAAAAGGCGTCGGCGGGTTTTACGACGTGCTGGTCGGCGACGGCGAAGTCGTCACCTGCAAGGCGCGCGGGCGGTTCCGCAAGGAGGGCCTCGTCCCGATGGTCGGCGACCTTGTCGAAATCAGCATCCCGCAGA
>CAYUUB010000176.1:0-4915 GCA_964447725.1 uncultured Oscillospiraceae bacterium | reverse complement strand
ATAAAACATATAGAAGCCAATTATTAAAATCCCCATTTGCCGCCAGAATCAATATCTTTAGCGCCAATCCTTTTCTTTGCTTTTGTTTCAGCCACAGCAGCCTCCCGAACAGCCGCAGCCGCTTTTGCTCTGGATTCCGTCAAAGAATTTTTTCAAGTTATCCGGCAACTCGTATGGCGTTTCCGATTGCGTTTCGCCGTCCGATCCGAAAATTGCGGTCAGCATCGCCTCGGCAATCATCTGCTTCGGCGGAACTTCATATGTTTCGCCGCCGTATTCATACACGCGGCAGTTCACCTGCGCGCCGCTGATCTCGCTGCAGCAGCCGCAATTGTTCTCAACAACAGACGTGCACAGGTCGCGCCCGTTGACGCGAACCGTCGGAGAAGAAACGAAACGGTACCGCTCCGCAATCGCTCTTGTTGCCATCTTGATCCTGCGGTATTCGATTGCATATCCGGCCAGCTGGAGCGCAGGCGTCAACACTTTTATGACCTCAGCCAGCTCTTGCTCAAAACCGACACAACGATCACAGGTGTCAAGATCGAGATAGAGATATTCGACAAGAACGTTTTTGAATGCGGTCTCATCGTCTCCGCAGTGGCAGCCCGGTTCGTCGGGCACGCGTGCGCCATTCGGCGGCGTCCAGCCCGTGTCCTCTCCCAAATATTGAATTGCGCCAACCGGGCAGCGGTTTCCGCACCCATGGCAATGATCCACACATGAAACTGGATTTGCAACGACCGGGACCGGCGCCTTCTTCACGTCGTACACGCCGTGCGGACACTTTGAAACACAAATTCCGCATTCGATGCAAATGGAATAGTCGATAACCGGATACCAGGTTTTTGCCATATGTTCCTCCAGAACAAGCAATCGCTGGGAATAGCGTTCCAACGATCGCAGATTGTTTGAGTGACTGAACTTTTCGAGTATTTACTCCCTAAATTGTTTCTCTGTACAACAGATGTTGGGTTCCTGTTTTTCCAGCGGCGTAGTGATCTCGCGCAGCAATTCGACAGCATGCGCGCAGCCCGCAGTATCGATGCTGTAATGCGTCCACTTCCCGTCCTGACGCGCGCTGACGATGCCCGCCTCAATCAGTATTTTCATATGATACGAGATGGCAGACTGGCTGATTCCAGTTCTTTCCATCAGCACGCAGGCGCATTTTTCGCCACTGCGCAGAAGCTCCAGAATCTGTTGCCGGTTTTCATCGCAGAAGGCCTTATAGATCTTTGCGTTTTTCGTGTATTTTGATTCCAAAACAACCTCACATCAAAATATTTTAATGTGTCAATCATAAACACTGGATCATACAAAGTCAATATCTGTTTGTTGCAAGAGCATCGATTGCCCAATATTTCACTTATTTAAAATAGTTTGCCGAGCATTACCGCCCTATGGCATCGTGGTTGTGTTGTTGGCCTATGCAAGTAAGTCACGCGGGTGCCGGAGTTTATGCGGGTTGATGTGAGACGAAGCTATATCTGCTAAAGAATTTATTCAGTCTATTTTAAAATCCACACTGCGTCATATGCAGTGTGGCCGGAAAATATCGTTTTGTTTATACCGGAACTAAAACAAACACCTAAAACACTTGAGCACATAAATTATGTTTTTTACCATTGTAGTCTCAGATGATCCATGAAGACGGCACGTGTTTCGTGGTAGTTCTCGCTGTTGCACATTACCTGCAGAGTCGGAGACAGCCTATTGGCGTATCGTAAACTCTCGTAACTTGTCGCAACCTGCGTTAATCGGCGGAATTTCGCCAATTTACTGTTCGCAATCTATCGCGATTCTTTGCAATATAAAGTCGCTTGTTGTATCCTCGTGCGTCAAAAAATGCGTCAAACGCAGGTTGAAACCGTAGCATGAATCAGATGAGCACATTCGATAGTGACTGCTCTTACCATTCTATAACCCATCGCGCCATTTTTAATCATTCAGTGTGAGTCACTCCCAAGTCTAACGGAATCGGTTTTTAATCGATTCCGTCGTTGTACGCCGCTTCGCCGTGCTCGGACAGATCGAGCCCGCCAAGCTCCTCTTCTTCAGACACCCTGAGCCCTTTCGTGCAGAGTTTCGCAATCCACAGGGCGATCAGCGTGCCGGCGATTGCAACCACAATCGTGATGCCAACCGCCGCCAGCTGGCGCACGAAGAGTTGCCACTGGCCGAAGACAAGACCGTTCCACTGCACCGCGTCCAGCGCCGAATCCGGATTGAACCCTTTCAGCGCAAAGAGGCCCGTCGCGATCGCGCCCCAGATACCACCGACGCCGTGGCAGCCGAAAGCGTCGAGCGAATCGTCGTAGCCGAATTTCGGCTTTACGACAGCCACAAAATAATAACAGATAGGACTGGCCAGCGCGCCGATGACGATCGAAGCCCAGATCGGTACATAGCCCGCTCCCGGCGTGATGGCCACAAGGCCGATGACCGCGCCGGTGGAAAGTCCCGTCAGCGTGGTTTTGTTGTCCCGGATCTTCTCGATCGTCATCCAGGAGAGCACGGCCGCGGCGCAGGCGGTGTTGGTAGTGAGAAAAGCATGCACGGCGAGGGAATTGGCTGCTCCCGCGCTTCCTGCATTGAAGCCGAACCAGCCGAACCAGAGCAATGCCGCGCCGAGGAAGACGAACGGAATATTATGAGGCCGGCAGGTCTCCTTTGCGCAGCTCTTGCGTTTTCCGAGCACAAGCGCGGCGACCAGCGCGCTGACGCCCGCGCTGATATGCACGACGGTGCCGCCCGCAAAGTCGATTGCGCCGAGCTTTGCAAGGAAGCCTCCGCCCCACACCATATGCGCGAGCGGATAATACACGAGCACGGACCATACTCCGATAAAGATGAACAGCGCCGAAAAACGCATCCGTTCCACGATCGATCCGGTGATCAGCGCCGGCGTGATGATCGCGAACATCATCTGAAAGATCGCAAAACAGACCGTGGTCGGCGCGTAAGCCGTCGATGCGGAACTTTCCGTCAGTCGCATGCCAAACCAGTTCAGATTGCCCAGAAATCCTCCGCTTCCGCCGCTGAAAGAGAGCGTAAAGCCGATCAGCACCCAAAGAATCGACGCGAGCCCCATGATGAAAGCGGAAGACATCATGGTGTTGACCGTATTTTTGCGTCTCACCATGCCGCCGTAGAAAAAGGCGAGCCCGGGGGTCATAATCAGCACAAGTGCGGAAGAGGTCAGCATCCAGGCGATATCGCCGGAATTCACTGCGTTCATACCCATATCCTCCTTAAGATAAATGAAGTGTATGTATTGAAATGCGCAGTGCAAAAATCCGTCGTTTGCGACGAATCGGGATGGAGACATTCTGTTTTTTAAATGCGAAAGAAAACGACAAAGAATCGATCTGCCTGCCGCGAGACCCGCGCAGGATCAATCCGTTAGATCCATCACCCAATAGAGTGCTCCATCTCTGCACCAGTTCTATCGTAGCGGAACCGGCGCAAAAATGGCATACAGGAAATCTTGTATTCCTCCTGGGATAATACCGTATTTTTGACTTGTCTTTTTTCGTCCGGGGTTCAGCGGGCGGTCAGGGTTCGATGATATGGTTCCTCACGGCGTAGAGCACAAGGCTGGCGACGTTTTTCAAGCCCAGCTTATGCATGATGTTGTTTCTGTGCGTTTCAACCGTTTTGATGCTCAGATTCAAGATTCCGGAGATGTCTTTATTGGATTTCCCTTCGGCGAGCAACTGCAGAATTTCGCGTTCGCGCACGGATATCGCGTCTTCCTTCGGGCTGTCCTCCGGAACGCTCTTGATAAATCCGTCGACGACCATCCGTGTGACGCTCTGGGAAAGGTAGACATTGCCGTTCGAAACGCTTTCGATGCATTCGATCAGCTCCTCGAGAGCGTTGTCCTTGAGGACATAGCCACGGACGCCCGCGCGAAGCGCCGCCGTTACAAAATCCTCGGATTTGTGCATGGTCAGGATGACGATATCGACGCCAACGGATTCCTGCCGGAGCTTTGCGGCAAGGTCAATCCCGTTAAGTTGCGGAATGGAGATGTCGAGAATGGCGATATCGGGGCAAAGCGTTATGATCTTCCGGTACGCTTCCTGCCCGTTTGAAGCTTCCCCGACGACTTCGATGTTTTCCTGCTGGGACAGGAGGATGACCAGTGACTGCCGCAGGATCGTATGGTCCTCGGCAATGAATATCTTAATTTTTTTCATAAGGGACCTCCAGAATTACTCTTGTTCCGTGACCTTCGCCGCTCACGATCCGTATTTTTGCGTTCAACACGGCCGCCCGTTCCTGAATCGTTGCCAGCCCGACGCCGGAATGCACCCGGGCGCTGTCGAACCCGATGCCGTTGTCCGAAATGCTGACGACAAAGAGCCTTCCGTCCGGCGAGAACACGTCGATCTCCGCCTTCGTCGCCCCGGAGTGTTTGATGACGTTCGTCAGGCATTCCTGAACGATCCGGTAGATGTTCAGTTTCTCGGTTTCATTCCATTCCGGGAGATCGTCCATGATCTCGCAGGAAAATTCGATGTCGCTGATCTCGCTGAGCGTGCCGCAAAGATGCCGGATGCTCGACGAAAGCCCGTCCCGGTTCAGCTCGACGGGTTTCAGATTGTAGATGACGTTGCGGATTTCCCCGATCGTGTCCTCGGCAAGCTTTATGGTCCTGTCCATCTGGCCGATCTGCGCTTCGTCCGTCGACTGCTTTCGTATCAGGCCAAGGTTGATCTTCAGGGCGACGAGCGACTGCCCGACCCCGTCGTGCAGGTCGCGGGCAATCTTGTCCCGTTCCCGTTCCTGTGTGACGACGAGCATGTTGGCCTGGCGCTTCAGCTCCACGTTCTGTATCTCGATGGTCTGGCTCAGATCCTGCGTCAGGTTTTCATAGTGTTCCTCAACGAGCTTCTGATACCAGGAA
>CAYUUB010000175.1:0-4963 GCA_964447725.1 uncultured Oscillospiraceae bacterium | reverse complement strand
CGTTATGCTTCTCCTTTTTTCTTTTTACCCCAATCTTTAGTGTAGAGCCATAAAATCAAAACGGATCGCCCGCGCGGGAGCGACAGTCCCCGCGCGGGCGTTTTTATATGGTTACGGGCAACGTCATATCGCTGTAAACGCAAGGGAAAACCTTTGTAAAAAACAAACGATTACGCCTTGCGTTTGTAAAGCGGGCCGAATTCTCCTTGTCCCGTTTTCCGGTATTTGTTATACTGCAAATAGTAGAGACAAAGGGGAGCGGCAAAGATTTTAAGGGAGAGGGTGGAACTTTATGGGCCAGCGCGATATGGAAAAGCGCTTTACCAAGAGTGAAAAAAGCTGGATTTTTTACGACTGGGCGAACTCCGTTTACGCGACCAACATTATGGCGGTCATCTTCCCGATTTATTATGCGAGCGTTGCGGGCGACCTCGGCGACAAATGGTGGGGTATCGGCGTTTCCATTGCTTCGCTGATCGGCGCGCTGATCGCGCCGACGCTCGGCGCGGTCGCGGATTTTAAAGGGTATAAAAAGAAACTGCTGCTGACGTTTATCCTGATCGGCTCGCTGAGCACCGCCGTGCTCGCGTTTGTGGGGTCCTGGCAGTGGATGCTGATCGGCTACGTGATCTCCCACGTCGGGTTTTCGGGTTCGTGCGTGTTCTACGATTCGTTTTTAACCGACGTAACGACCCACGAACGAATGGACCGCGTTTCCTCCTGGGGATATGCGGCCGGCTATATCGGCGGCAGCACGATTCCGTTCGTGATCTCCATTGCGGTCATGCTGCTGAGGAACTATGATCCGATTTCGATGAAGTTCTCCATATTGATTGTAACCGTCTGGTGGCTTGTGTTCTCCATTCCGATTTTAAAGAATGTCGAGCAGAAGCATTACGTGCAAACCCCGCCAAACGAACTGGCGAAGCACGCGATGTCGAACCTGCTGCAGACAATGAAGCGCTGCGTGAGCAACAAAGGGCTTTTCATCTACCTGATTGCGTACTTCCTGTATATCGACGGCGTCGGGGCGGTGATATCGCTTGCGACCAACTACGGCGCGACGCTCGGCCTCGGCACGACGGGAATGATCCTTGCGCTGCTGGTCACGCAACTCGTCGCCGTGCCGTTCTCCATTTTGTTCAGTAAGCTTTCGGGAAAATTCGGCGCGATCAAGATGATCATAGCCGCGATTGCGATGTATTTCTGCATCTGCGGCGTCGGGTTCTTTATGGGGCGGCTGGTCGAACCGTATCAGCTCGACTACGTGGCTTCCGCGCGCGCGAGCATCTCCGCGCAGGACGTTTCGTTTGAAGCTAAGGAAGACCGGCGCGCCTGGGACGATCTGACGGACGATCTCGTCGAGGACACGCGGGACGTGCTGGCCGAGGAAGACCGCGCCGCGGCGTTTGACGAGGTCGTCGCCGACCTTACGCGTCAGGTGGCGGACGGCGAAAGCGTGAATTATAAATTTACTTCGGACGAGACCCGCGCGACAGTCGTGACCGCGCTGACCAATGTCGGCTTCGATTTGGACGACTATGCGGCGGATACGCAAAAACAGGCGGACTATAACGCCGCCCGATCGACGGCGACCATCCTGTTCTGGGTGCTTGCCGGGCTGGTCGGAACGGTGCAGGGCGGCATACAGGCGCTGTCGCGCTCCTATTTCGGCAAGCTCGTCCCGCAGTCGAGAAGCGCTGAATACTTCGGCTTTTACGATGTGTTCGGCAAGTTCGCGACCGTCATCGGCCCGCTGCTGTATTCCATGTTCTATATGCTGACGGACCGCGCCTCGGTCGGCATACTGAGCCTGCTGATCCTCTTCGGCGGCGGCGGTGTGCTCCTGATTGCCGGACGAAAAGACCTGGCGAAAACGGAAACAGAGATGCGCGAAGCAAATGCGAGGATGGAGGCGGAACAGGCGGAGGCAGACGCCTGAACGACATAAACGTGACATTCTAAACGGCATATTCCGCCGGTGCAGCAAAAAAGAATTCTGCGCCGGCGGTTTTGTAACGGTTGCGTCTTTCGAGTCCAGGTTATACAATGAACTAATTCCAAAAGAAACAGGGAACGAGAATGAAGAAATGGCTTGCGCTACTGCTTTGCGGCGTTTTGCTGATGGCGACGACCCCCGCTGCAAGCGCGGAAGAAACCGACGCGGAGGACGCTGCCGACGTTACGCTCGACTATCGGGCCGACTTGCCGGAGGACTGCGCACAGTATGCATATCGCCTGAGCGACGGCCTTATTACGTCGCGCATCGAACTGACCGCCGGGGACACGTTTACCATTACGCCGGACGGAACGAGCAATGCGATGGTGCTCGGCTGGTATTCGGTTCCGCAGACCTATATCGTCAGGCAGATCGGAACGGACGGCGAAAGCGTTTTGGAAGAAACGATTTCGGACGGATTCGTGAACCGGACGATTTCGCTCGATTCCGACTGCGTGGCGGCTGCCGTTACGTTGCTCGGCGAAGGCGCGATCGGCGAAGTGAAGGCGTATTCCGCGGATTACTCCGGCGACGAGACGCAGGAGTTCCTGCCGACGCCGGACTCGGTCGACCTTCTGGTGATCACCGCCGAACCCGGCATGGAGTGGAAACAGTTTGGCGCGGTGCTGCCGACGTACGCAAAGGAAGAACAAATCGAGAGCGCCGTATTGTACCTGTCCGACTACGGTGATCGCGCGCGCGTCGACGAGGCGCTTTCCGGGCTGATATCGGCCGGGCTGACCGAATATCCGGTATTCGGGGAATTTTCCTGCAAAAATTATGATTCATACGACGTTGTCTCGCGCGAATGGGGCGAGAGCGAAACGCTGGATTTTATCGTCGACGTAATCGAACGGCTTACGCCCAAGGTGATTGTAACGCACGGCTTGAACGACGCCTCCGCGGCGCATCGCTTTACGGCGGAGTGCGTGCTCGAAGCCGTGAAACAAACGGACGCCGCACAGAAATTATACATGCTTGACGAAACGCAGGCGGAGGATGCGACGGTTATTTCCATGGATACGCCGCTGAGCGCATGCGGCGGTCTGACCGCAGCGGAAACCGCACAGGCGGCTTATAACATCTGCACATCCCAGACGGCTTACGGATTGGCGATCGATCCGCAAAACGCTTATACGCTTGCGTTTTCACGCGTCGGGGCGGATGCTTTGAAAAGCGACCTGTTTGAGAACATCGATCTGTCGTCGCTGATCGCCTACGCGCCGGTCACGCCCTCGCCGGCACCGACGACGGAGCCGACGCAGACCCCGGAAATAACGGCGGAGGCTGAAGGAAGCACGCCCGACATGGAGGAGGCGAACACCGACGGAACGGAAAGCACCTCAGGCCTTCCGGCAGCCGCGCTGATCAGCCTTGCAGCCGGGGCGATTCTTACCGTCTTCCTTCTTCTGACCGTATACCGCGCCGTCCGGCGGCGAAAGCATGCCGGGGACGCTGTTTGCATTTCCCTGATCCCGCTTGCCGTCGGGGTTGTCGCATGCGTGATCTTCGCAGGCAACATAGGGCAGGCAAACACCATATCCGAACCGACGCAATCGGAAGTTCCGGCGACGCCGACCCCGGAACCGGCGCAAACGGCGGAACCGACGCCGGAACCGACCGCAGATCCCGTGGAAACGTTTGAAGAAAACTATTACCGTAAGGACGGCGACCCGGAAGAGACGGTCGTGGTGGACAGCGAGCACGGGCACTGGGCATATCGCAGCGACGATCTTGGCGTCGACATCGACCGGGAAGAGACGTATAACGCAGCCGGGAAGCCGGTGGTATACTTTGTTGCGGACATCCATATGAAGGACGATAGCGAACTGCGCGCGGGCTACGGTTCGGAGGGCCACACGGGCAAGGGAACGGCGTATCCCTGGCTGATTGCGCGCAACGCAAAGGCCGTGCTGCTGATCACGGGGGACGGCATGATCAATGCGGACAGGAATTCGAAAGGAATTCTGATCCGCGACGGCCGCGTATATTCCTTCGCAAACGCGGAAGACACGCTGGCGATCTATCCCGACATGTCCATGCGTATCTTTGAAAAATGGGAAACGCGCGCGAAGATTCTTCTGGACGACGGCGTGGAAAACACGTTTTCGTTCGGCCCGACGCTGGTGAAGGACGGCGTCGTTAACGATGCCGTCCAGTACAGTCACCTGAATCGCATCAACGCCCGCGCGGGAATCGGCTATATCGAACCGGGACACTACGTTGCGATCGTTGTTGAGCGGTGGAACAACGAATACAGCGTTGGAATGACGCTGACGGAGTTCGCCGAACTGTTTGCGGAAAACGACTGCGAACTTGCGTACAATCTTGTCGGCGGCTGGTCGGCGGCGATGGTGTTTATGGGCGACCAGCTCAACGGGCACATCGTTCAGGAAGCCGGAGAAACGGGTTACGGCGTCGGGCAGCGTCCGATCGCGGACGCGCTGATGTTCGGCTTTTCCGAGCTTGTGCCGGACGCGGACGCATCCGTTGCCGCCGGAAAATAAGCGGCTTTTGCGCGCCTGCAGGCGGGGCGCTTCACAGATCGTTCGGACTGTGAGAAAACAGCACAATGGCAGCGATTCGTCCGGTTGACGGAAAAACGTTTCCCGTGCTACAATACGCGTAAACAAAAACAGCATACCGTCTTATCAAGAGTGGCTGAGGGACCGGCCCTGCGAAGCCCGGCAACCTGTTCATGATGCGGTAGTCATGAAAAAGGTGCCAATTCCGGCAGCGAAAGCTGAAAGATGAGGATCAGACCAGCGAACAATCGAAACCTCATCTGCGGATGAGGTTTTTGTAATATCATCAAATGGAGGCGTCCCGAAATGGGCAAACAACTATTTACATCCGAATCCGTGACCGAGGGCCATCCGGACAAACTCTGCGACTGCATTTCCGACGCGGTGCTGGACGAAATGCTTTCGCAGGACCCGTACTCGCGCGTTGCGTGCGAAAGCG
>CAYUUB010000174.1:0-4981 GCA_964447725.1 uncultured Oscillospiraceae bacterium | reverse complement strand
TCGGAATCCGGAAGGATGTCCTTCGCCTTGACTTCGCACTCGCCCGCCGCATCGATGATCACTTTCTTCGGCCCGTCGCAGTACATCTTGCAGCACAGCGCCTTGAGGTTGAGAATGATCTCGGTAACGTCTTCTTTCACGCCCTCGACGATCGAGAACTCGTGAAGAACACCGTCGATGCGTACGCTCGTAACCGCCACGCCCGGCAGGCTGGAGAGCAGCACGCGGCGCATGGAATTGCCAAGCGTGGTGCCGAATCCGCGCTCCAACGGCTCGACGACGAATTTGCCGTAATCTTCCGTCAGTTCAACACATTCGAGTTTGGGCTTTTCGATCTCTAACATTGCATACCCTCCTTCGGTTTGTCTGTTGCGGTCCGCCAAATCAGCTTGGCTTACCTGGAGTAGTACTCAACGATGAGATGCTCTTCGATCGTCAAGTCGATATCGTCGCGCGTCGGGAGGGCGACGACCTTACCGGTCAGTTTTTCGGCGTCAAGGTCAAGCCATTTCGGCACGGTCCTTGCGGCGCCCTGTTCTTTGAGGGCCTTGAAGTATTCGTTGCCCGCGCTCTTTTCGCGGACGGTGATCACGTCGCCGTCCTTCACGAGGAACGACGGGATGTCGACCTTCTTGCCGTTGACGCGGATGTGGCCATGCGTTACGAACTGGCGCGCCATCGGTCGGGATTCGCCGAAGCCGAGGCGGTAGCAGACGTTGTCCAGCCGGCGTTCGAGCAGTGAAAGCATGTTTTCACCGGTGACGCCGCGCATGTTGGTCGCCATGTCGTAATATTTACGGAACTGCGATTCGAGCACGCCGTACGCACGGCGAACCTTCTGCTTTTCGCGCAGCTGAAGGCCGTACTCGCTCTGTTTCCTTCTCCCTTGCCCGTGCATTCCCGGAGGGGTGTGGCGCTTGTTGATCGCGCACTTCTCGGAATAGCAGCGGTCGCCCTTAAGGAAGAGTTTCGTGCCTTCCCTGCGGCACTGTCTGCAGACGGAACCTGTATATCTAGCCATTTAGCATTCCCTCCTTACACTCTTCTGCGCTTGGGCGGGCGGCATCCGTTGTGCGGGATGGGCGTCACGTCCTTGATCATGTTCACTTCCAGTCCGGCGGTCTGGAGCGCGCGAATCGCCGCTTCACGGCCGGAACCGGGGCCTTTCACATACACTTCCACGGTCTTGAGCCCATGCTCCATGGCGGCGCGCGCCGCCGTTTCGGAAGCCATCTGCGAAGCAAACGGCGTGGACTTCTTGGATCCGCGGAATCCGAGCGAACCTGCGCTCGACCAGCTGATGGCATTGCCCTGCAGGTCGGTGATGGTCACTAGCGTGTTGTTAAAGGAGGAACGAATGTGCACCGCGCCGCGCTCGATGTTCTTGCGCTCACGACGTTTCCGCGAAGTAGCGGTCTTTTTCATCTGTCTTGCCATTTTTCGCTTTCCTCCTTATCTTCTCTTTCCGCCCTGCGTACGCTTCGGGCCTTTACGGGTCCTTGCGTTCTGCTTGGTGCTCTGTCCGCGGACGGGCAGTCCCCTGCGGTGACGGACGCCGCGATAGCAGCCGATTTCGATCAGCCGCTTGATGTTCATCGAGGTTTCACGGCGAAGGTCGCCTTCCACCCGGACGTTGTGATCGATGTAGTCTCTGAGTTTGGATACGTCGCTTTCGGAAAGATCGCGAACGCGGATGTCCGGGTCGACGCCGGTCGCGTTCAATATTTCCGCAGCGGTCTTGCGTCCGATCCCAAAAATGTAGGTCAAACCGATCTCGATCCGTTTGTCCCTGGGAAGGTCTACGCCAGAAATACGTGCCATATCGTTGCTTTACCTCCGTAATAGTCGTAAATGGTCTTGAATCTATATTCCATCCACCGGATACGCAGTGCGGTATCGTGCGCTGCGCAGCCGCTCCGGTGGTTTTATTTTTCCCGTCAGCCCTGCTTCTGCTTATGCTTTGGGTTGCTGCAGATGACCATGACGCGGCCCTTGCGCTTGATGATTTTGCACTTTTCGCACATAGGTTTCACACTCGGTCTTACTTTCATGGTGGTTCTCCTTTCGCTCTGTATCGAAAAATCTGTTAATTCTTGCCGCGCCACGTGATACGTCCGCGCGTCAAATCATACGGGGAAAGCTCAACGGTGACCTTGTCACCCGGCAGGATACGTATGAAGTTCATACGTAATTTCCCCGAAATCGTTGCCAGTATCTTGTGCCCGTTCTGCAGCTGTACCTCGAACATCGCGTTCGGGAACGAATCTGAAACGACACCTTCTACCTCAATGACGTCCTGTTTAGACAAGCTATCCCTCCTAATTAGTCCGAATCAACGTTGTAACCGAGCGCGCCGAGCGCCTTGCGCACATCCGCGTCCAGCAGTGGTTTCCCTTCGCTTATGCGCCTGCCGATCTCTTCCGCACGATGCGGTTCAACATGCAAATGCATCAGTTTCTTTTTCTTCGGGCGGCCCAGCTTCCGCGTTCTGCCGTCGCAAAGAAGCACATGGTTCTCGTCGCACACGCCGATGATCACAAACGCCCGTCCCTTATCGTGGCCTGCCCTGGAGATGCAGATTGTGCCGATTGCGGGTTCGTTCATGTGCTTCAGCTCTCCTCGTGCAGCGTTAAAATCCTTGGTTCGCCGTCCGTAATGGCAATCGTGTTTTCATAGTGCGCCGAGGGTTTCCCGTCCGCCGTCACAACCGTCCAGCCGTCTTTCAACTGGTAGATGTACCGCGAACCGAGGTTGATCATCGGCTCAATGGCGATGGTCATTCCGACTTCCAGTCTCGGGCCGTGTCCGAAGCGCGAGTTGTCCCAGTAATTCGGGACTTCCGGGTCCTCGTGCATGTCCCTTCCAATGCCGTGCCCGATCATCTCGCGCACAACGCCGTAGCCGTTGCTCTCGGCGTGCTTCTGGACGGCCTTGGCGATATCGGAGATACGATAACCCGGCTTCGCAAAACGAATGCCTTCAAAGAAGCACTCTTTGGTCACACGCACCAATTTTTGCACGTCCTCGGGCACGTCGCCGACGAGGACCGTGCGCGCCGCGTCTCCGTGGAAACCGCCGATATAGGCGCCCACGTCGAAGGAGACGATGTCGCCGTCCTTGATCCGGTACTTGCCGGGGATCCCGTGTACGACCTGTTCGTTCACCGAAGTGCAGATGCTCTTCGGATACCCGTTGTAATGCAGAAACGAAGCGGTCGCACCGCGGCTTTTGATATACTCCGCGGCAATCTCGTCCAGTTCCTTCGTGTGCATGCCGGGGCAAACGCTTTTTGCCAGCAGGTTGAGCGTATCCTCGACGATTCGCCCCGCAACGTCCATCTTTTCAATGTCGGCCGCGGTTTTGATCGTAATCCCGCTCATTTTTCCAGCACCTCGATAATCTTGCCGTCCACCACGTCCACGTCGGCGTCGCCGTTTACCGTATGGAGCAAACCTTTTTTTACGTAATAATCGATCAAAGGCTTGGTCGAGCGTTCGTAGACTGCAAGGCGGTTGCGCACCGTTTCTTCCTTGTCGTCGTCGCGCTGGTACAGCGTCGCCCCGCAGTCGCACTTCGGGTCGGTATGCCGGGACGTATGGTATGCTGCGCCGCATTCCGGGCACATCCGGCGTCCGCTGATACGGCTGATCAGCCGTTCGGTCGGTACGTCGAGGTTGATGACGAAGTCGATCTTGCTGATCTCCTCCAGCGCTTCCGCCTGGGCGATCGTACGCGGAAATCCGTCGAAGATAAACCCGTTTTTGCAGTCCGCCTGCGCGATGCGGTTCTTAACCATGCCGAGGATAACGTCGTCCGGCACCAGTTCGCCCTGGTCAATCAAGGCCTTTGCAGCCTTGCCGAGTTCCGTCCCCTCGCGCATTTCAGCGCGCAACATGTCACCGGTCGAAATATGAGCGATCTCATATCTTGCGGCGACCTTTGCCGCCTGTGTGCCTTTACCCGCCCCCGGCGGGCCCAAAAAAATCAGTTTCATAGCGATTCCTCCCGGTTTCCGCGGTTTCCGATTCCATTCGGAGATCGCTTTGCTTTCATCGGTCCGATCATCGTCCGAGGCCGCTTTTCCGCGGGCCGACGTCCGCATGTCGCCGGACGCCGCGCGCCGCAGAAAGCACAAACGCCTATCTGAACAATTATATCATATTTCGCGCATTTAGTTGAGGAAGCCTTTGTAATGCCGCATGAGCATGTGGCTTTCCAACTGGGACGTCGTCTCCAGCGCAACGCTGACCATGATCAGTACGCTGGTCGCGCCAAACGCGCTTGTCTGCCCTAAACCGTGCAGCGCGAGCGTCGGCAGGATCGCGACCGCCGCAAGGAAGAGCGAACCGAACATCGTCAGGCGCCCGGATATCTTGGCCAGATAGTCGCTGGTCGGTTTGCCCGGGCGGATGCCGGTGATAAAGCCGCCGTTCTGCTGAAGGTTCTTGCTCATCTCGATCGGGTTGAACGTAATGCTCGAGTAGAAGAACCCGAAGCCGACGATCAAGAGACCGTAAACGAGGAAGTAGATCGCAGTCGAAGAGCCGAGATACGTCTTATAGAACGTATAAAATCCGCTGGTCGGCCAGAACTGCGCGATCATGCCGGGGAACTGGATGAACGTCATAGCGAAGATCAGCGGCAGAACGCCGTTGGCGTTTGCCTTGATCGGCAGATACGTGCTCTGCCCGCCATACATTTTGCGTCCGACAACGCGCTTTGCGTACTGGACAGGGATACGGCGCTGCGCCTGGTCCACATGCGTGACCAGCGTGATAAGGCCGATAACGACAACCATCAGGAGAGCGAACGCCCACCATGCCATCGTACCGACGGCAAGTTGCTGTCCCCAGCCGATGAGCGTACTCGGGACGCGCGACACGATGGAGGCAAAGATCAGCATTGAAATGCCGTTGCCGATGCCGTCCTCGGTGATGCGCTCGCCGAGCCACATCAGGAACGCGGTGCCGGCCGTCGCGCA
>CAYUUB010000173.1:0-5036 GCA_964447725.1 uncultured Oscillospiraceae bacterium | reverse complement strand
GACGAAGTGAAGGATACGCTGGATGATTATTTACAGTCGAATTACAAGGAACAGGATTACTCGGATATCGTCGACGGATGGGTCGCGGACGATACGCTGGTAACGCTTTATCCGGAAAACTATGCGTCGGTAGGACGCGATTAACGGAGGTGCATGCATATGAGCAAAGGCTTGCGGATTTTGGCGATCATTGTCGCGGTTATGATGATACTGGGTACGGTGGTCACGATCTTTGCCGCTATGCTGTAAAACCGGATACGTGCGGCGGGGCCGACTTTGAAGTCGGCTCCGCTTTTTCTTTTGAAAGGGCTGCCTTGTTTCGGATATGCTTTCAAAAGTGTATAATAAAAATAAAGAATTGACCGTCAGCCCTGATGAAGATATAATATTTGATCTAAGAATATCGCTGCAAATTGTGTTTCACTAAATTTACCAGATATGATCGTACGCGTCCGCCGGAGTACCGGCAGCGTTTAAAGCGTGCAAAATCAACGGAGGGAACCGGCATGATCAAACGGAGCGCCCGCATTCTCATGACGCTTGTCATACCGCTTACGCTTGTTGCGGTCACGGTATTTATGTTGCTGCTGCTCTCCGCAAGGTCTTCAAAACGGGCGCGCGAACTGACATATGAGACATTGCAGACGATCGGAACGCAACAGCGCGATCTGCTGAACGCTAAGCTCAGCGGCGAATTTTCGGTGCTGGAAGTGATCGCGGGCGTTGTCGAGTCCGCCGAGGTGCGGCACTCCGAGCAGATGCTGGAGCATATTGGCGCCGTTACGGAAAGCTCCGATTTTACAGACGTTTACATCCTTGGCAGAGACGGTTACGGTTTTACGATAAGGGACGAGGACGTTTACTTTGGCGGCTGCGCGTATTTTCTTCAGGCTTTGGACGGGGAGCAGACGATTGCGTGCGTAAAGGCAAACCGGATCGGCCTGGACGACGAATGTTTTATTATAATGGTGCCGATTTTGGTGGACGGCGAAATTTCAGGCGTGGTGTCCGGCGTGCTGACCACGGACACGATCAGCGATCTGCTCCGGATGCAGCACTATTCCGACAGCGAATCGTTCATCAGCGACAACGCCGGCAACATCATTGCCGGGAGCGAATCGCTGAGCCTGCTGACGCATAGCGACGACCTGTTCACTGTTTTTTCGAACGCCGTATTCGACGCGCCGTTCAGCGCGACGAGCACGGTCAAGGATATCCATGCGCAGCAGGAAGGTTTTGTTTCCTACTCGATCGACGGCGCGCACTGGTATCTTTCCTACCTGCCGACAGGCGTTAACGACTGGGTGATCTGTACCGCGATTCCGGGCGAGACGGTGGATGCGGCGCTGCAGGTGGAAACGTCGAACGGGTATTTGATGATCGGCGTTGCGATGGCGTGCGCAGCGCTTTTGATATTGTTCGTAATCGCGCTTTATGCCGGCGCGAACAGGCGGGCACACGAGGAGAAGGAACAGCTTTTAATCGCCCGGGAAGAATATCGTATTTCCGCGCGGCAAAGCGGCGTGATGATACTGCGCTACGATATCCGTTCGCACCGACTGATTCCGAACGAAATTATGATGGAACGCTACAAGCTATCGGAGGATACGCAGTACGACGATCATTCGATGATCCTCGACGGGATGATTTCGAACGAAAGCATGGCGGAATACAAGGCGTTCTGGACGTCGATACAAAACGGCGAGCCGAACGGACGGATCGAATGCCGGATGAAGAATGCGGAAGATGCTTACGGCTGGTATTCCTTCGAATTTACGGCGATATGCGACGAAAAGGGCAACAGCGTGCAGGCGATCATCACGCTGCGCGATGTTACGCGGCAGCATGAAAAAGCGGCGTCGTACGAGCGCTGGCGCGGCATGATGTCCGCGCTGATCGGCACGAGCCTGGCTTATATGGAAACCAACCTGACGACGGGAGAATGCGAGCTTGCCGAGGGCGCGTTCCAGACGTGGCGCGGCGAGCGTGAAGCGGCGGATGTAAAATCGGTCCTGCTGGCGCTTGAACAGAACGCCGTCGATCCGGACGACCGCCTGAAGTTCCGGACGTTCGTTAGCCTTGAACGCCTTCGACTGCTTTTTCAGAGCGGCGTTGTAAAGGACACCTGCGAGATACGCTTGCATAAGGACGACGGAGACACGGGGCTGTGCGAGGTCACCGTCCAGATGACGTATTATCCGAAGTCGGACGACGTCAAAGCGGCGATTGCGATAACGGACCTGGGGGACGGGGTCAGCAACATGGAACGCCTGAGCGACCTTGCGTTTCGCGACGATTTAAGCGGCCTGCTCAACCGGACTGCGGCGCGCGCGGCGATCGAAGAGACGCTCCGCTTCGGCGAGAGCGAAACGGTTGCGCTGTTCATGCTCGACATCGATAACTTCAAACAGGTCAACGATACGCTCGGTCACCAGATGGGCGACGAAGCACTTGTGCGCATCAGCGAAGCGATCAAAAACCTGTTCCGCGCGTCGGATGTGATCGCGCGGATCGGAGGAGACGAATTCTTCGTTTTCCTGCCGGATGCCGCGCTGCCCGGCATCGTCCAGACAAAAGCGGAAGCGCTTTGCGACGCGTTGCGTTTCACCTTTTCAAACGGGGTGCAGAGCGCGTCGATTTCGTCCAGCGTCGGCGTTATCGTGGCCAAACGCGACCGTATGGACTATGAAACGCTGTACAGCGAAGCGGACTACGCGCTCTACGAGGCGAAAAACGCGGGCAAAAACCGCTACTGCATCCGGCGGCAGGATACGCCGAGCGAGGCTGCGAGCATGCGCCTGAGCGGATCTGCATATTCCGCCCAGCTGTACACGCTGCTTCAGCATATGGACGGCGGCGTGACGATCCTGGAGGTTGGCGATTCGGTTCGGGCGCTCTACTCCAGCCGGGACGACGCCTGCGCGCTGTGCGGCGAAGCATTCCGTGAGGACGACGTCCACCCCGACGACAGGCAATATGTCGTTTCGAACCTGAAGCAGCGGGCGATCGACGGCCTGATGCTCGAAATTACTTACAGAAACAGGCGGAACGGCGGCAGTTTCGGCTGGCGGCATATGCAGGCGATCCGCATACCGTATTCCGGCAGCAACCTGCCGGTGCTGATTGCGACCATAACCGATATCACCGAACTGAAACGCTCCGTTGCGCAGCTTGAGCCCGTTATGGCGAAAGCATCGACGGGGATCCTGATTCTGCGCTTCGGCGAACGGATGGAGGCCACATTTTTCAACGATGCGTTTTTACAGATCCTCAACATGAATTACGATCAGTTCAAGCTGGTCTCCCGTGACTGCGCATCGCTGTTCCGCCCTGCGGACGCGCAGAAGCTGCGCGACAACGTCGATGCGGCGCAGGCCGGCAACCAGCCCCTGGAGTTTTCGTTTTTGACATTGAATCAGAAGCATCCAAACCTGCACAGGGTGCTGGCGCGCGGTATTCGGATCGACGAACAAAGCGGCGTGCCGGCGTATCTGCTGATTTTGTCGGACGAGGAGGGAATGCATAGGGAAGGCATGCCCGATATCAGGCTGTTTTAAATTCGGATAGGAGCGCGAGCCGGACGAAACGATACACGACCAACCGAACACAACCCGGGAAAATCAAAAAGGACGAAAATTACGGAAGGATTTTCGTCCTTTTTTCACGCAAAAAATTTGCGTTCGGAATATGGGCATTTGTTTTGCAGAAAAGTCGCGCTTATCTTCGGAATCGGCTTGCGTAAGAATGGTACGATAGGTATAATGAATTGTTAAAATATCGAAGGAGGAAGAAGAATTTGTCACACAAGTACGTATATCTGTTTCGTGAAGGGAGCGCAGATATGCGCGCTTTGCTTGGCGGCAAAGGCGCAAATCTCGCAGAAATGACGACGCTCGGGTTACCCGTGCCGTTCGGTTTCACCGTAACGACAGAGGCATGCACAAAGTATTATCAGGACAAAAAGACGATTGCGCCGGAGATTATCGAACAGATCGACGAAGCGCTTGCCATCGTCGAAGAACAGGCCGACAAGAAGTTCGGCGACCCTGCCAACCCGTATCTGGTATCCGTCCGCAGCGGCGCACGCGCATCCATGCCGGGCATGATGGACACCATCCTCAACCTCGGCCTTAACGACCAGACGGTTTTGGGCATGGCGAAGCTGACGAACAACGAGCGGTTTGCTTTCGATAGTTACCGCCGGTTCATTCAGATGTTTTCGGACGTCGTCATGGAAGTTGAAAAAGCGAAGTTCGATGCAATCTTCGAGGAAATCAAACGCAGGAACGACTGCAAGCTGGACACCGAACTCACGGCGGACAACCTCAAGTCCGTTGTGGAGCGTTATAAACAACTCTATCTCGAAGAAAAAGGCGTGGAGTTCCCGCAGGACCCCCGCGTGCAGCTCATGGAAGCCATCAAGGCGGTTTTCCGCAGCTGGGACAACCCGCGCGCGATCGTATACCGCCGCAAAAACGACATTCCGTCCGACTGGGGTACCGCCGTCAACGTGCAGAGCATGGTGTTCGGCAACATGGGTAACGACAGCGGCACGGGCGTTGCGTTCACTCGCAACCCTTCGACCGGCGAACCCAAACTCTACGGCGAATTTTTGATGAACGCGCAGGGCGAGGACGTTGTTGCGGGCATCCGCACGCCGTCCCCGATCGAAGAACTGCGCACGACCATGCCGGACGTGTACAAACAGTTCGTAACCATCGCAAACACGCTTGAAACGCATTACCGCGATATGCAGGACATGGAGTTCACAATTGAACGCGGACGCCTGTTCATGCTCCAGACGCGCAACGGAAAGCGAACCGCCGCCGCTGCGCTGCAGATTGCGGTCGATCTCGTCGACGAAAAAATGATTACAAAAGAAGAAGCGCTCATGAAGATCGAGCCCAAGGCGCTGGACGCGCTGCTTCACCCGACCTTTGAGCCGAACGCGATGAAAAAAGCCGAACCGATCGCGACCGGTCTCCCCGCGTCCCCGGGCGCGGCCTGCGGGCGCGTATATTTCTCCGCCGAGGAAG
>CAYUUB010000172.1:0-5036 GCA_964447725.1 uncultured Oscillospiraceae bacterium | reverse complement strand
GGAACGACGGAGCAGTACGACCTGATCGGACTGGTCGATCGCAATCATAATTACTATGCTTTCTTTAAACTCACGGACAGCAGAGGCAATTGCCTTTCAACGCTCTCGCTGGCGATTCCGAAACGTGGGCAGCCGGGCGATACGTTCCGCTATGACGACCCGATCAACTCAAACGGCAACGGAAGCGTTTCCTATACGCCCGATGCCGGTTCCGATCAATACTATGCTGCATATAATAAAGCCCAAATGGTGGAATACGCAAAGTCCGGACTGGAAAAATTGCAATACCGGGACGGCAATAAATATGTGATCGCCATCGACGACGTCAGCGAGGACGGCAACATCATTTCCGGTCGGTTTATCGCTTCGTTCGTCGGCTGCGGCGACGACCCCACCGACTTTAACAGCGTAACGATTGACGAGAGCTCGTTTGTAATCTACGCCTCGGACGCGGACTGACATCCGGCAATGGAAACGGTCTTTCGAATGCAAACCGGCAAAACAGACGCCGCATTCGACAGCGCGAACGCCCGCGGGCGAGCATGAAAACGGAGGTTGAAACGCAATGAAAAATACTGTGAAGAAAACGGGGAAGGTTCTCCTTATGATGGCCGCCGTGCTCATGTTGGCCGTATCGACGGCGTGTTCGGCGCGCTCCGGCGACGCATACGTTGAAACGAACGAAACCACCGTGACCGCGACCGCCACCGCCGAAATCACGGCGGAACCTACGGCGACCGCCACGGCAACGCCGACGTGCACTCCCGAACCGGACACGGTTGAGAGCAACATCGAGGACGCGCTGCTGAACGGGACCTCGTATCTTTTCCAGATATCCGACGACTACGTGTTTTCGTCGAATCTGACCGGACTCACAACAATGCTTTCCAACGGCAGGGTTTCGTCCAAGACGACAAAGGATGCGCAGTGGGTCCAGGACGAACTGAAAGAGTTTTCCTGCGGCTACATCATACGCATCGACGACGGGGTGCCGTCCATGCAGGACAGCGCCAATTATTCGTGTACCCTGACCATTCTGGACAACGACATGGGGATCGCGCTCGATATTTTCAATGTCAGCTATACCAACAACAATGAAAGGCAGATCACCGGAACGATCGAGGGGAATACCCTGGAGGCCTCGCAGTATTACAATTTTGTCTCCTACTCGAATTACATGCAAAGCGGGAGAGGCTGGACGTTTTCCGGCGATTACAGCGTTGGGCTGGTCGCGGTGCCGGAGGACCAGTGGGCGCCGAGAGCGGTCGAATTGAGCCACTCTCGCAACAGCGATAATTCCATAACGCTGACCTGGGTGGACCCCAACCCGGAGGGGACCGTCGATTACTATGAAATCTACCGGGAAGCGAACTGTACGACCGAATACACGCTCATCGACGTGGTTTCGGACTGCACAAGCTGGACGGATTCGTCGGACAAAGCCAAATCCAGCAAATACTCGGTCATATGCTATTATGTCGTCGCGTATAGTGCGGCTGGGCTGGCAAGCGAGGCTTCGAACATTGAAATTTTCTAGCGCGCGGTCGTTTCGAAAGGAGACAGCCGAACGATTCAGGAAATATCGGGCCGGCCCGGTTGACAGGCGTCGTCACGCGATGATAAAATTTTTTCAGGTTTTGTATAGAAGGACGGAAACTTGGAGAAGACGCAAGAGGAAAAACGGATTTCCACGGAGGAATTGCTGCAATTTCTGAAAAGCACTTCAACGATTGAGGGCTTTTTCAACCGCTACGAGGACGAAATCCCGACGCTGAGCGTGACGGACTATCTGGCGGCCCTGATGGAGCGGCACCGGCTCTCGAAGCGGGACGTTCTCAGGGCGGCGAACATGGAACGCTCGATCGGCTATCAGATTTTTAACGGATACCGGAATCCGAGCCGGGACGCGCTTATGTGCATTGCGTTCGGCATGCAGCTTTCGCTGTGCGAAACGCAGCACTTGCTGAAGGTTGCGCAGCGCGGAGAACTGTACCCCAAAAACCGGAGGGACGCCGCCGTCATCTACTGCATCGAGCATCGGCTCGACCTGATTCAAACCGAGATACTGCTGGACGGCATCGGCGAAGATTTGCTGGAATAGCGGCCTGCTGCCGGCGAAAAGCGGCCGCACAAATAAGAAACGCAAAAAAGCCCTGGCCATGGGCTTTTTTTGATAAAAAATCGCGAAGCACTTAAAAAAACGCCGCCGCCGTCCAAAATCACGGCTGCATGTCCGGTATTGAATTCAGTACGATCCCGAAAACAGCATCACCGGCCGGCGGGAATTCCGAACGCGGCCGCTTCGCCCGGGTGGGGCTTGCTGCCGCTTTGCATCGGGCTGCCGCCGCCGTCCCACGCCATGACGAGGTTTTCGCATTTTTTCCCGCCGATCAGGCTTAATACCTGCTGCGCGGCGGCCTCACCGAAGGCTTCTTTCGGATGGCCGCGCGCAATCAGATCGTTTGTGATGGCAAAGGCTCCGCCGTAGTCGTCCATAACGACGTATCGAACGCCGTCGTCCGGGTTGTCGAACAGCTCCGGATAATATCCACCGAAAAATACGACAGGGATTTTCCTGTCGGCGAACGCACGGTAAAAGGACAGGTTCGGGTTCGGCAAAGCGGTCTTCGTCCCTTCCACGAGGACGCCGTCCGCGCCGCCGGCGGACAGACGCTGGAGAACGTCGCGCTCCTTTGCCATGCTGCCGTTCGTGACCATCAGCTGCACCGAATAATGATTTCGGGACAGCACGTCTTCGATTCCGCGCAGGATCGGCGGGAACGTGCAGGTATCGATCGTATTGGCGACGACCGCGATGCGCATCGTCTTTTTCGCGGCATGCGCAATACCGGAGATATAGGACCCGCTTCCCCGAATCTTGACGATCAGGCCTTCGCCGGCGAGCGCGTCCAGGGCCGTGCGCACGGTCTGGCGGCTGATACGGTATTTTGCCGCCAGCTCGAGCTCGGTCGGCAGCTTATCGCCTGCGGAATACGAGCCGTCGGTTATGGCGGCCGCGATCCGGTTATGAAGTTGCAGATATTTCTTTTGCGGGCTCATATGCGTATGCCTCAAAACAGGGGGACGATCCGGGTGGAAGCCTTTTACGAAGGGCGCTTTTTTCCGCGGGAAGGAAAAACGAAACGGAGCATGTTCCATGAAAGCGGCGGAATCGTGAAATCCGCCTCTCCGCCGGAGGTCGCGGCGCCGGAAACCGTTTCCGGACGGACGGGCGTTTCGTCCGCCGTGTCGACCGCGTCGGCGGCCTGAGCGCGAAGCGAGACCCAGTCGTCGACGCGGAGGTCCGTTTCCCCTGCGAACGTCAGCCTGCACGGCTGCGCGTCAGTGAGGCTGCGGTTGACGAGGAACAGCGTCGCTCCGGTTTCGTCCTCCGACAGGACGGCCGCGCAGTCGACCAGCGGGATACCTTTGCCGGCGTCGCAGTCGTATACGGGGGATTCGGTGCAAACGCGCAGGGAAGTCCCGCGCCCGTAGCGGGAGGCGTACAAAAACGGATAATAAACGGTCTGGACCCAGGCCCGCCCGCCGGGTTCGGTCATGATGGGCGCAATCACGTTGACAAGCTGGGCGAGGCAGGCGATTTTGACCGTGTCGGCGTTTCGGATCAGCGTGTTGAGCATGCATCCGACGACGAGCGCGTCCGCCAGGTCGTAGGTTTCTTCCTCGATCGGCCGCGCGACGGTCCACTTCGGCGGTTCGGCGCATTCTTTCTGAAAGTGATACCAGACGTTCCATTCGTCGAAGGAGAGGTATATATCATGGTCGCCGTTCTGCCCGGCTTTTGCTTCGCGGCAGATTTCGGCCACCTCGCGGATGAAGCCGTCCATTTCGTCGCTGCGCGCCAGAAAGCTCGGCAGGTCGCCGTCATTCTGATAATACTGATGCAGGGAAAGATAATCGACATAGGGATAGCAATGCTTCAGAACGGTGCGCTCCCACGCCCCGAACGTCGGTATGCTCCGGGACGAACTGCCGCAGGCCACCAGCTCGATCGAAGGGTCGAGCCACTTCATCATTTTTGCCGTTTCGCAGGCGATCCGCCCGTATTCCTCTGCGGTTTTCGCGCAGATCTGCCAGGGGCCGTCCATTTCGTTGCCCAGGCACCAGAGCTTCACCCCGTACGGCGCCGCGCGCCCGTTCTGCCGCCGGAGATCGGCGAAGGCGGTCGGCAGGCTCCCGTTGACATATTCGAGCAGGTCGCAGGCGGACTGCGGCGTACCGGTGCCGAGGTTGACGCCGAGCATGGCGGAAACGTCGATGCGCTCGCACCATTGCAAAAACTCGTCGACGCCCACCTGATTCGGTTCGAGCGCGGACCATGCCAGGTCCGGCCGGACGGGGCGGCTTTTCTTCGGGCCCACGCCGTCGAGCCAGCGATAGCCGGAAAGGAAATTGCCGCCGGGGTAGCGGATGCTGGAAAGCTCCAGCGGACGGATGAGCGCCTCCACGTCGCCGCGGAAGCCGTGCTTGTCCGCAAGCGGATGCCCGGGTTCGTAGACGCCCGTGTACACGGCGCGCCCCATGTGCTCGATGAAGGAGCTGTAAATCCGCTCGTCGATTTTCGAGACGCGTTTGTCGGGATCGATCGATATCAAAACGTTCATGGTTGTTTTCTCGCGCCAAGCGTGGATTCCCGCTCGATGATCTCGCAGTTCAGCATCACTTCGCGTTCGCCCGGCGCCTCCTTTTCGTTTAGGATGTCAAGCATCAACCGCGCGGCGGTCCGGCCGATTTCAAACAGCGGAAGCGCGATCGTGGAAAGCTGCGGGCGGCAGACGGCGGAAATTTCGCGGTTGTCGAACCCGATCAGCAGCAGGTCTTTGCCGACTTCGATGCCGCTGGAGTTACAGTAATCCAGCACGCCGGTCGCCATGAGGTCGTTCTGCGCGAAGATGGCGGTCGCGCCGCCGCGAATCAGCCGTTCACCGAGGCGGTAGCCGCAGTCGCGCCCCCAGTCGCCTGCGACGGCGAGGGCCGGGTTATATGGGATGCCGTGCGCGTAGAGCGCTTCCTGA
>CAYUUB010000171.1:0-5053 GCA_964447725.1 uncultured Oscillospiraceae bacterium | reverse complement strand
CGGGCGATCCGTTGCGGCGGATGAACCGCCGCAGCCGGAAGATACGGGTTAAGGGCTGCGATCCTTAACAATCCCCTGGACTTTTTCGACAGGCTGAAGCGCTCTACGCGCTGTTTTTCGTTTGAAAAGGCAGCAGGGAAAAAAGTTCTGCGTCAGGCGTCCGCATGTTCGGGAAACATCCGTAAAATCGTATCGGCATAGAGAAAAGGGTCTGTTATTAGGGTGTGTTTCCAAAGTCTAAACGATGCGGTTTTGCCGAATCGGCTTGCAGATTGAGACGAAAAATACAGGCACAACGGTGCTGCGGCGAGACTTTTCAACGAAAATATGCAAGGTGAGGCGTTGGAAATGCATTTTCGGAATTTTGGAAACACGCCCTGGCAGGCGAAGTCGTCGCCGCGCAGTTCAAAAGGAACCGGGATATTCTTTCGCGGGTTCGCCGCGCAGCACGCGCAGCGCGCCCTCTGCAAGCGAGCGCATCTCCTCTTCACCGGGGAAGCGGAGGACCGGCGCGATCTTTTTTACATATTTGGAAATTTCGTCGCAGAAACGCTCCGAATGCGCGATGCCGCCGGTGAACACGATCGCATCCACGTCGAATTTCAGCACCGCCGCAAGCGCGCCGATGTCCTTTGCGTGCTGATAGGCCATCGCTTCGAAGATCAGCTTCGCCGTCGCGTCGCCGTCCAGCATTCGCTGCTCCACATCCCGAAAATCGCGCGTTCCAAGATAGGAAAAAACGCCGGATTCCATGCCGAGCAGCTTTTTGATCTCCTGTTTGCTTTTTCCGGAAAAACACAGGTTGACGACGGCGTTGACCGGCAACGCGCCGCCGCGGTCCATGGAAAAGCTGCCGTCGTCTTTCACGTTGAACAGGTCGGTCACGCGGCCTTTTTCGTGCGCCGCGACAGACACGCCGCCGCCCATGTGCACGACGATCAGGTTGACGGCTTCATACGGCTTACCCAGCGAAGCCGCGGCTTTGCGCGCGACGGCTTTTTGATTGAGCGCATGAAAAAAGCTCTCGCGTTCCATCCCGCAAAAGCCGGAAACGCGCGCGAGCGGGATCATTTCATCCACGCTGACGGGATCGACCAAAAAAGCGGGGATGCCCGCGAGGTCCGCAAGGGTCTTTGCAATCACGGGGCCGAGCGAAGAGGCGTGCTCGCCGTAGGGCGGGTGATAGATATCGGAAATGACCGCGTCGTCGATGCGATAGGTGCCGGACGGAACGTGCCGGAGAAGCCCGCCGCGGCTGCAGACCGCGGCGAACCGGTCGCGCGTGTAGCCGTGGGATTTAAGCGTTTGCATCACAAGCCCGGTGCGAAAGTCCAGCTGGTCGATGATGTGCGAAAAACCGCCAAGCTCTTGCTGCGTGTGGTGGATGGTTTCCAGAAAAACCTCCGTTTCGTCTTCATAAACGGCGATCTTGGTGGAGGTTGCGCCGGGATTGATGATCAAAAGCAGCATTTACGGCCTCCTGACATAAATCTTCTACATCAATTATCGTAGTACCCCAAAAGGAAGTCTGTCAATGATTCGCGGACAAATATATAGTATACTTATTCAAGTGAGGATCGAGAAGTTTGGGAGATATTTTGGATATAATATATAAAAAACCGTTTTCAATGCATAAAAACATACGGGAGGACGGTAACCTGGTCCAGGCTTGCCAAACCATATGAATTGATGTATGATACGACTAATACAATAATACAATTTTGAAAAACGAAAAGGAGCGAAACGATCGCGCATGTACAGAATTTTGATTGTAGAGGACGACGCGGTCATCGCGCGCTCGGTGGCGGACGCATTGCGGAAGTGGGGGTTCGAAGCCGTGATTGCCGATGATTTTGCGAATATCGACGGCGAATTCGAAACGAGCGCGCCGCAACTCGTGATCATGGACATTTCGCTGCCGTACTACAACGGCTATTACTGGTGCGAGAAGATCCGCCATGAGTCCAGCGTGCCGATCGTCTTTTTATCGTCGCGCGCGGACACGGCGGACGTGGTCATGGCGGTCAACATGGGCGGGGACGACTATATCTTCAAGCCCATTGACATGGAGCTCATGATCGCGAAGGTGCAGGCCGTGCTGCGGCGCGCATACGATTACGAGCCGCAGTCCGGCGTCCTGATCGGCGGGATAAAATTCGACACGGGTACGTCCTGCCTGCTGGCCGACGGCGTGCGCGTGGAACTGACCAAAAATGAAAGCCGCATCCTCGATATTTTGCTGAAAAAGCGCGGCAGGATCGTCAGCCGGGAGGAACTTATGCTCAAGCTCTGGGACAGCGACGAGTTTGTGGACGACAACACGCTGACGGTCAACATCAACCGCCTGCGAAAAACGCTTTCCGAAGCGGGCGTAGGCGACTGCATTAAAACGCACAAAGGGCAGGGGTATTCCATCGATGCGTAGGATTCTGCAATACCTTGCGTCCAGACGGGCGCTGATTTTTCTGTTTGCGTTCACGATCGTGATCGTGCGCGTGCTCGGATATCTCGCAGACCAGGACATGGTGTACGTGAAGTACGAAACGGCGCTGATCGCGTTTGCTTTCGCATGCATCCTGATTGCGGACGGCGTTCGCTATGAAAAAATGCGACGCAGGATGGAGCAGATTAAAAAACGTCCGGAACTGGTTCCGCGCGAACTGCCGGAGCCGCCCGACGTGCTCTGCGCCGACTACGACGAACTGGTCCGCACGCTTTCGGAGGACGGGAAACGCCTCCGCGCAGGCCAGCTCGCCGAAAGCGAGGAACAGCGCGAATACTACACGCTCTGGGTGCATCAGATCAAGACGCCGATCTCCGCCATGCAATTGCTGCTGGACGATCGGGACGACGCGCAGGCGGCCCTGCTGAAGCAGGAGCTGTTCAAGGTGGAGCAGTACGCCGACCTTGCTCTCAAGTTTATCAAGCTCGGCGATATATCGGGCGATCTCGTCATCGAGCAATGCGACCTGAACGAAATTGCGCATGCGGCGGTGAAGAAATATTCGCTTTTGTTCGTGTACCGGAAGCTCTCGGTCAGGATCGAACCGCTGGCGGACGGGATACCTTCGGACTCCATGTGGCTCGGCTTCATCCTCGGGCAACTGCTGTCGAACGCCGTGAAGTACACGAAGACGGGCGGCGTGCGGATCTATATGGACGGCGGCGCGCTTGTCGTCGGGGACACCGGCATCGGTATCCGCAAAGAGGATTTGCCGCGCATCTTCGAAAAAGGCTACACCGGCTACAACGGCCGCATGGACAACCGCGCCAGCGGAATCGGGCTGTACCTCGTCAAACGCGCGGCGGACGCGCTGAACATCCGCGTCGACGTGGAGTCCGGGCTCGGCGAAGGCACGCGCGTGCGGCTGACGTTTCCCGAACGCGACGAATTCATTCAGATGTGACGAAAGCGTAAGGCCCGGCGCCCGTTTTGTAAGCCGATTCGATGGCGGGGGACCGCCGCCTTTTGTACAATAGCCGCATCATGAAAACGTATGGAGGGAAATCCATGGCTTTATTACAGGTAAAGGGACTTGGAAAGGTCTATAATACGAAACTTGGTATGCGGCAGTGCGTTGCGCTGAAAAACGTCAGTTTCGAGGTGATCGAGGGCGAGTTCGTCGCCATCATGGGCGCCAGCGGCAGCGGCAAGACCACGCTTTTAAACATTCTGGCTTCGCTGGACAAGCCGACGAGCGGTGACGTTTTGCTGGACGGCAAAAGCTTTTCGTCGATCCCCGACCGCGAGCTTTCGCAGTTCCGGCGGCGGCACCTCGGGTTCGTGTTTCAGGATTTTAACCTGCTCGACACCTTTTCGCTCAAGGACAACATTTTGCTTCCGCTCGTGCTGATGCAGACGCCCGTGCGCGAGATGGAGGAGCGGATCATGCCGATTGCGCGGCGGCTCAGCATCACGTCGATCTTAAACAAGTATCCGTATGAGGTTTCCGGCGGCGAAAAGCAGCGCGCGGCCATCGCGCGCGCGGTGATCACCGACCCGCGCATCCTGCTTGCGGACGAACCGACCGGCGCGCTGGACAGCAAAGCCTCCGCCAGCCTGCTGAACCAGTTTTCCGATCTCAACGCAATCGGTAAGACTATTTTGATGGTGACGCACAGCGCCATGGCGGCGAGCTATGCCACGCGCGTTCTCTTCATTTCCGACGGCGCGCTGTTTTCGCAGCTTTACCGCGGGGACGAGTCGAACCGCGAGTTTTTCGAGCGGATCGTGTCCAACCTTTCGGTCCTCGGGGGTGCGGACATTGCATAAATTCTTTTATTTCCGGCTTGCGCTGAACAACGTCAGGCGCGGCCGCTTAACGTATGTGCCGTACCTGATTGCAACGGCGGTCATGAGCGGCGTGTTCCTGCTGATTGCGGGTTTGCTGTTTTCCGACAGTCTGACCAACACGCCCTCCGGCGAGACCGCGACGGCGGTGTTTGGATTCGGACTCGTAGTCTACGCGCTGTTTACGTTTATGTTCATGTTTTACATCAACAACTTCCTTATCAAGCGCAGGAAGAAGGAGTTCGGGCTGTACGGTATCCTCGGCCTGGACAAGCGGAATATCGGGCGCGTGCTGCTTTGGGAGAATTTCTTCGTCATCGGCGGCGGTATCCTCTGCGGGATCGTGATCGCTCTGGTGTTCGGCCGGCTTCTGTTCCTCGCGCTGGTCAAGCTCATTCACGTCGTGCCGGGCAGCAGCTTTTCGATCGCGCCGATCGCCTATGCGCTGATGCTCGGGCTGTTTTTCGCGGTGTACGTGGTGACGTCCATCGTGAACCTGGTTCGAATCCATATCGCAAGCCCGATCGTGCTGCTTTCCAGCGAGAAGCGCGGCGAAAGCAACAAGAAAGGGCTCGTGCCGCTTTCGCTTCTCGGGCTGGCGCTGCTCATCGGCGCATATTACTTTGCGTGGACGATCGATGTCCCCGGGATGGCGCTGGGGGTGTTCTTCCCGCTGGCGATCGTGGTCATCATCGCGACGTACCTGCTCTTCCTGTGCGGGAGCATTGTTGTGCTGCGGCTTCTGCGGCTCAAAAAGAGCCT